>JBCCXA010000046.1 GCA_039192515.1 Verrucomicrobiota bacterium
AAACAAACTAGATTTTAGATCAGTGATTTTTCTAATTAAGAGGACCTAATCCAAGTTTTCATTCTCTGACTTGATCGGTAAAAACTTCTAGAGATCAGTCTGGTCCCTTGGTGTTAGAATCAGCACCGATATCAGGCGGAAGAATCTATATATAATTCAATCTCCAGGATACCCCGGTTGAACCTGGGTAAGACAAAATGAATTCAAAAATACTCTCCTTTTCTTTTTGCACTTATCGAATGCTTTTAGGGGTTCGCTATGATTTTATCAGAGCCCAGAAGGAAGCAGGTTTCTGATCTTATCCCTAGGTATCATGCTGGTTAGTAAAAAACTTCTTATGTCGAAGGGAATCAAAGTTCCTAAACCAGAATGAAAACATTGTAACTTAAAAATCTGCAAAACATATTGCCTCAATAAAAGCATGAATGCTGGATCCATCTCTATATGACAAGGCCTAAAATAAATTAGAGCCTATTCTCATGAGTGACTGACTAAACCATTCTCAAGTGACCAGACGATTTTTCCACCCACGATGGTCATGGTGGCACGGCCTTTAAGCTGGTGCTCATGGAAAGGTGTGTTTCTAGCTTTAGACAAGAACTGGTGTTTGTCCACCGTCCATTCTAAATCAGGATCTAAGACCGTAATATCTGCATCAGATCCAACCTTGAGCGTTCCTTTATGAAGGCCGCATAGATCTGAAGCCACGATCGTCATGCGACGTATCATTTCATGAAGGCTTATAATCTTGGCATGAACCAGGTATTTTAGGTAGATCCCTACTTCCGTTTCAAGGCCAAGAATACCAAAAGGAGCATCATCTAATTCCACTTCTTTTTCAAACTCGCAATGTGGCGCATGATCACTTGCTAAATATTCGATGGTGCCATCCCCTACTCCTTCAATGAGTGCATCAATGTCAGCTTGTGTTCTCAAAGGAGGATTCATTTTGAAATTGCTATCGTATGTTTTGAGACATTCATCTGTCAGAACAATGTGATGCGCACAAATCTCACCTGAAATAGGAATACCTCGAGCTTTAGCTTGTCTTAAAATGCGTACTGAACCTGCTGCAGAAAGATGCTGACAGTGAATATGGGCTCCTGTTAGCTCCGCAAGCATTGCATTGCGCGCTACTATAATTTCCTCCGCTATATTGGGCCACCCCTTCAAACCCAGAACAGTTGACCAATAGCCCTCATTCATGACTCCGCCATTCGATAAATCGGCATCCTGGCAGTGATCCATAATGGGAAGATCAAACATCGTGGCGTATTGGAGTGCTCTTCGCATCAAATCATTGTTTTGAATACACTTACCATCATCAGTAATTGCTACAACACCAGCGGATTTAAGCTGTCCGATAGGAGAAAGAAACTCTCCAGCCATGTCTTTGGAAATACAGCCCGTTGGGAAAACATTTACCACTGCGAGCTGGGCAGCTCTTTGTTTAATCCAAGCAATAGTGTCAGGACCGTCAGCTACCGGATTTGTATTAGGCATGGCAACGACCGATGTAAAACCTCCGGCTGCTGCCGACCATGAACCAGTCTGAATTGTTTCTTTTGCTCCTTGCCCAGGTTCCCTTAAATGAACGTGTATGTCTATAAGCCCAGGACAGACAATTTTTCCCGACACATCGATGACATCAGGTTGCTCTGACAAGGTTCTCACTACCTTGCTGTCACAAATATACAGGTCTCTTTTTTCATCAACTCCCTGTGAAGGGTCAATAACGCGACCACCTTTAAGCACTAGAGCATTCATTTACTCGTTCCCTTCCTAGCATCCTCTTTGATCTTAGGAAGTTGCCCCCCACTTAACAAAAACATCACGGCCATACGAACAGCCAAACCATTGGTCACCTGGTCTAGAATCACAGAGTTCTCACAATCTGCTAACTCGCTTGAAATTTCAACACCTCTATTAATAGGTCCAGGATGCATGATAAGAACGTCTGGCTTGCAGCGTTTAAATCGCTCCATATTTAGGCCAAAAAGTTTTGTATACTCTCCAAGTGAAGGAAATAAGGTTGCTTGCTGGCGCTCTTGCTGAATTCTTAAGAGGTTAATAGCATCCGCTTCGGGCAAGACCTCATCTAAGTTATGACAAACGTCTACTCCGACTTCTCTGAAAACCTCGGGAAGCAAAGTAGTGGGTCCAACTAGTGTAACCCTTGCTCCAAGCTTAAGCAGCGCCCATATATTAGAGCGGGCAACTCTACTAAAAAGAATATCTCCTAAAATAATGAAGTGTTTGCCCTTAAGATCTCCTAGCTTCTCTCTAGCAGTAAATACATCTAACAACGCTTGTGTAGGATGCTCATGTGGTCCATCACCAGCATTTATAACAGATGCCTGAAGCCTTTCTGCTAAAAACAAAGCAGCCCCTGGAGACTTATGTCTTAATATAATAAAGTCCGCATTAAGAGCTTGTAAATTGAGAGCCGTATCTTTGAGGGTTTCCCCCTTAGTAAAACTACTCACACTCTTTTCTATACTAATAACATCCGCACTAAGCCGTTGAGCGGCTAATTCAAAGCTACAGCGTGTCCGAGTACTTGGTTCGACAAATAAATTAACAACTGTTTTACCGCGTAAAGATGGGACCTTTTTAATAGCTCGCGAAATAATTTCTTTAAAAGAGGCGGTGGTATCTAATAAGATCAACAATTCTTCACTTGATAGATCACTAATGGCTAGGAGGTCCTTCTTGGCCCACTTCATAACTCTGTCCTTTCCAAAAGTACATTATCCTTGCCGTCTATCTCCTCAAGTTGAACGAGGATGCGTTCATTGTGTGCAGTGGGAATATTCTTACCAACATAATCTGCTCGTATGGGAAGCTCTCTATGCCCTCTATCAACGAGTATAGCTAAGCGAATAGCCTTTGTTCGACCCAAATCGATCATGGCATTCAGTGCCGCTCTCACTGTACGGCCCGTGTATAAAACGTCATCTACCAAGACGACTATCTGATCCTCGATATTGAATGGAATTTCGGTACCTTTTGGTAAAACCAACTCTTCTTGAATATCATCACGATGAAATGTGATGTCTAGTTCTCCCACTTCATGCACGGTGCGCTGGGGGTCAAATTTGGAAACAAGATCCCGTAATCTTTTTGCTATAGGGACCCCTCTGGTGTGCAGTCCAATGAATCCAATAGGTATATCGCCAGGATTTTGTTCGATTATTTCATGGGCAATACGATTTAGACATCGACGCAAGCCGTGTTCATCCAAGATAACGTTTTCCGACATTTAATTCTCCCTTTACAGCCTCACTGGACTGTATTAAAGGTCAGTTGCTAGACATACCATTTACTTGCTGTTCTCAACTGAACTCGCCTGTCTTTTATTTCGCCAAAGAGCTCGATGTTTAACGATCCAATCAAGAAGCGCTTTTTCAAATCCAATATCATGGCCTAACTTTTCACTTTCGAGCCACTTATGCCTCAATATTTCTTCTCTCTCTGCCAAAAATTCGCGGTATAAAGCGGAATTTTTAAAATAACTTTCTGGATCGCTAGACTCGTTATTCATGAAAACCTACACGTGAATTTAACCCGGAAGCTACTGCTGTCAACATCATAAAAATCTTGCGATTTTAACAACCATTTATAGAAACTCCTATTTTTTAAAATATTTAAGCTTCACTTAACATAATCAGTTGATTATTCGTAAAAACAAGAGACTCAGGCTATCAATCGAAAGTTGCTTTTTTCGTTCGTTTTGGCAATTACCCAACAAAAAACACGTAAACGTATTGATTTTGCGTTTATTTATCCTCTTTTACACGTACTTACTTAGGGCATGCAGTCCTGGATCTTAATGGACCACTCATCCCATCTCTTAGAATTGCTAAGTAGGCTACATGAATCTCATGACAATCCAGAATGTTCTGTCGACAACATGAGTTCTTATCTGCAATTATGCTGAAAAAGTGATACTGCAGAGGTGATTCGATGTTTCTCGGGGCTCAAACTTTTACCGATCTCCTTCATTTTCTATGACATCGTCCTTTTTCATATGAAAAAGATCCTCTTTGTTCTTTCAGATCTTTGAAAGATTTTATATTTTCATCAAAATGCCTCAACTTATTACTGGCCTGACCTCCATTACCTTTCGCCAATCAAAACCACAAGAAATCATCTCTCTAGCTCAAAAGGGCAATCTCCTAGCAATTGAATGGGGAGGTGATATACACGTTCCGCATGGCCACCTTAAAACAGCCAAGGAGGTCAGTAAACTCACCAAGGAAGCAGGACTTAGAGTTTCATCTTATGGCTCTTATTATCAAATAGGAGTGAGTGACTCACAAGGCCTGAATTTCTCTAAAGTTCTGGATACTGCATGTGAACTCTCCGCTCCAACTTTACGAGTTTGGGCAGGTTCGCAGAGCTATGCAAATGCCAAGGATTCACAAAAAAAATGGATATACGATGAAACACGTCAAATTTGTGAAGTTGCCGAACAAGCGGGAGTAACTCTTGCCGTAGAATATAGAGATAACACACTTAATGATTCGCTTGAGGCTGCTCTAGATTTTTTAGATCAAGTTAATCACCCGAACTACAAAACCTACTGGCAACCACAAGCCAAAAACACTCTTGAAGAGTGTGTAGAAGAACTTGAGAGTCTAGTCTATTCTTTATCTAACGTTCATATCAATTCCATTGATTACCAAACCGGAGAAAGGCAAGCTTTGGATGAGGCTTCAGAGCTTTGGACTCGCTGCTTTAATGAACTTCTCACCAGTGATCAGTTACATTATCTTCTATTAGAGTTCGTAAAAGATAAGTCTCCTGATCAATTTTTGGAAGATTGTAAGACCTTGCATCGACTGCTTGAAGAACTGGAAATCAGTCTCTAATGTCGGCTCCATATGCTGGAGTTTAGTAGATATTTTGGATCACGCGATAACCAATCGGCCCTCGAAAAAGGATTAGCACTAGCGCCAAGATTTGATGATCAAGGCCTTATTCCAGTTATCACGACGGATTACTATACAGGCGTTCTGCTCATGCAAGCTTACATGAATGCAGAGGCACTTTGTAAAACCGTAAGGATCAAGCAAGCCGTATATTATAGTCGCAGTCGAAAAGAACTCTGGCACAAAGGGGCTAGTTCAGGGCAATATCAAATTGTCAAAGAAATACGAGTAGACTGTGATCAAGATAGCATTTGGCTAAGAGTTGAGCAGCAAGGAGGAGGAGCCTGTCATGTCGGCTACCCTTCCTGCTTCTACCGCACCGTTGTTTTGGAGACTCCAGAGCTAGATAAGCCCATAGCGCTCAAGATGAATCAGCACCCTGCCATGTAATCTAATCCTCTGCATTTATTTTGCGGCATCTTTTAGCTCGTAGCCAATCTGCTAGAGCAAATGGCGCATAGTAAATGAGAAAAAAAGCCAAACACAGCACTTCCATACTGAGTATATACCAAGGCCATGGGCCTAGGTAATCGAGCATGGAAGGATTGGCAGGTTTTGCCATAAGGTAACCATAATTTGCATCAATCAGCCAATTAATGCTTTGCACAAACATAAAGTAAACCTGGCATCCAAGAAAAGCTTTCCACAAAGAACTCCAGGTGGGTCTCCACCTCATACCGTAGGTCAAAAAGATCACTACTGCAATCAGTCCAGAATGGGAAACAAAGAAACAGATAAAGCGCAAATGTGGAAAACTCTCATTTAAATCCGGTGTCATGACAGCATTAATGGTTCCGGTAAGAGCCCAAAAAAAAGTCAGTTCATATGTTAGATGCCAACGAAAAATAAGGGTAAGAACAGCAGTTAGCGTTGCCCAATCACAAAGGTGCAAAGGAAGCCCATTTTGTAGGCTTAATACTCCTTGTTCCCACGTCCACCAAAGTTGAATAAACTTATTGATAACAAAGACCGCTGCCCATCCATAACAGATGTTTTTGCAAACTTTGGAGTGAATTCCTTGAGTGCTGGCACGAACCCAATGCCCTAACCCAAATGGGATGACTATGGTTAAAATGATAACTATCCAGTGCTCGATGCCGAATATTGTAAAGTCACGCTGCATCCGGTTTTTTCTTAGAATGGCCGAGACTCATGAGATTTCTTTTCTGGTTGGCCTTGTCTCTGATGTTGATCATAATAATTGCTATCATGGTCACCACATTTAAGAGAGCCCCTAAAATAAACCATTTCTTAGCATTGCGATCAGTGCTTTGAGCCCAGATTGCCGCGACAGATGCATATAGAAAAAGAATGCCCGTCACCCATAGAGGTTTTTCTATTCTTCCCTCTAAGCGTTCGACTTTCTCCTCAAGAGCAGTTATCCTGTCCTTACTTACAGACGAATGTTTATTCTTTGATTTCCAGGGCTGCGCACTCCCTAAAACAGTCAAAGCTAGTAAAAAAGTAAGACAAACGAAGATTACCTTTGAGCTTATACGGTCCGGAAAGACTCTCATCTAGCAAGCAGCATTCTTAAGATAAACCTCACTTCCCTTATCTACAAATTCCTGGCTCTTTTCCTTCATACCCTCTTTTATTGAGTCTTGGGCTGTGATCCCTTTCTCAGCAGCATACTGCCGGACCTCTTCTGTAATCTTCATTGAACAAAAATGCGGCCCACACATTGAGCAGAAATGTGCCGCTTTTGCCCCATCCTGAGGCAATGTTTCATCATGAAACTGTAATGCGGTCTCAGGGTCTAATGACAAATTGAATTGATCTTCCCACCTGAATTCAAAACGTGCCTTGCTCAAGGCATTGTCGCGATACTGCGCTGCTGGGTGTCCTTTTGCTAAGTCCGCAGCGTGAGCAGCAATTTTATAAGCCATCACTCCATCCTTAACATCCTTCTTATTGGGCAACCCCAGATGTTCTTTGGGAGTCACATAACAAAGCATGGCACATCCGTACCAACCAATTAAAGCTGCTCCAATACCAGAAGTAATATGGTCATAGCCAGGTGCTATGTCAGTAGTTAAAGGTCCAAGTGTATAAAAAGGAGCTTCATGACACCACTCTAACTGCTTTTCCATGTTCTCTTGAATCATATGCATAGGAACATGTCCCGGACCTTCGCACATCGCTTGCACACCATGCTTCCATGCAATCTTCACTAAGTCCCCCTGGACTTTTAGTTCACCAAACTGTGCTTCATCATTCGCATCGGCAATAGACCCGGGACGTAATCCATCTCCTATCGAAAAACTTACATCATACATCGCCATAATTTCACATATCTCATTCCAATGGGAATATAAGAAATTTTCTTGGTGATGTGCTAAACACCATTTTGCCATAATCGAACCACCACGGCTCACAATTCCTGTCATTCTTCCCGCTGTCATGGGTATAAAGCGGAGTAGCACACCTGCGTGAATGGTAAAATAATCAACACCTTGTTCAGCTTGTTCGATGAGGGTATCGCGGTAAATATCCCAAGTGAGCTCTTCAGCCTTACCATTTACTTTTTCAAGCGCCTGGTAAATGGGAACCGTTCCGATAGGAACTGGAGAATTTCTGATTATCCATTCGCGAGTCTCATGGATGTTTTTACCAGTTGAGAGATCCATGACTGTATCCGCTCCCCATAAAGTGGACCACCGCATCTTTTCTACTTCCTCTTCAATAGAAGATGCTACGGCACTGTTACCAATGTTGGCGTTAATCTTAACAAGAAAGTTGCGACCAATAATCATAGGCTCTAGCTCGGGGTGATTGATGTTGCTAGGTATAATAGCGCGACCTTTGGCGACTTCATCACGGACGAATTCCGGGGTAATTTCATCAGGAATTTCCGCACCAAACGGCTGCCCAGGATGTTGAAGATTGACTTGATGACGAACTCCATTTTTGCCAAAAGCTTCTGGCTCACGCATAGCAAGCGTTTCTTTAGCCGCCTGTAGTTTAGTATTTTCTCGAATGGCTATGAATTCCATTTCCGGAGTGACAATGCCTTGACGTGCGTAATGCAACTGAGTAACTGGAGCATTTTTATAGTCCTTTGCTCTCAATGGTTTTCTCTTCAGTCCTGGATACTTTTCTAAGCGATTTTTGCGTTTGTCGCTCTTCGCTGCATAGGCTTCATGTCCTTCTGTGAGGTAACCATTGTCCTCTGGCTTTACTTTCCTGCCTTCATACTCTTGAACATCGCCACGCTGTAAAATCCATTCTCTTCTAAGAGCAGATAGACCTTTCTTAACATCGCCAGAATAAGATTCATCTCCCCAAGGTCCGCTTGTATCATAGATGCGTACCGAATCATTAGGCTCTATTTTGCCGAATGGCGTTTTCGTAGGGCTTAGCTCAACTTCGCGAAAAGGAACCCGAACCCCAGGCTGGCTCCCTTCCACATAGACCTTTTTTGACTTAGGGAAATGGACATTTTGGCTGTGCTCAACATCTTCACTCTTTGCAATCATACTTACTTCCAATCATTTGTATGACGGGATTAGCCGGGAAAATCGACCGTAAAGACAGCCTTAAATGAACAATTAGTGCACCTATTTTTCCTACGACGGCATGACCCGCATCAGGTTCAAAGGGTCATTTGGCGATCAACCAAAAATCTCAGCCTGCAGCGGCAGACCCCCCACTCATTGGGACTTTAAAAAAACTCCAACTAAAGCTCAACAAAAAAGATTTAATGATCTGTGTAAAATCTCGGCCTCAAGGAACATACTGTCTACTGGAAGTGTTACCTTTTTGAGACTCATGTACCAGCTCTTTTTTGATTGGTGGTCCGTGCGCTTGATCCCTTCGCCTTCGCTTACTTTTAAGATCTACACTCAGACGATGCAATGGATACATCTCCGTCAAATCTCTTTTTCTCGTACCTCAACCTTTTATGCATCTCGTTCAACTTCTGTAAGATCATCAGAAGTTAAGGAGGGTGAAACACTCACTATTCAAAGAAGCCTTCACTTGGTGCCAATGGTTGCATCTCAAACTGTCTGTAGAAAGCAGCTATTGCGCCATGACGTTCTGCAATACTACCTTCATACAAAACCGTAACTGCCTTTGATTGGCCTTCTTTAATACCAAAACCGTTAAACCAAACAGCACCACCCCAAACCCCTGTTTTACCAAAAACTCGAGTACCCTTTATGGCAGAAGGCCACTCCATAACCTTAAGAACCTGCTGATGAACAGCGGGACTACTTGTTATCTGGCCTCTCATCATTTCTTTAATGAAACGATGCTGAGCTTCTGCATTTACTTTGAGATCTCCACCCTTTTTAGCATCTTGCCATTTACCCTTAAGCCAATCATCCGCTATCTCCGTTGCAGATATATTTGATTTACGTATATATGTCGCCAACTCTGCTTCGCCAATTTTCCTTGATAACCATGTAAAATAATCATTGCTCGAATAATACATCGCTTCATGTAAGTTGATCTCCCGAGGCGTATCAGGAACGTGCCCATCTTTTACTCTGTGTAAAGTAGTAGCAGATACCTTACCTTCTTCTATTCCGGCCCAAGAGATTATGATTTTAAAAGTAGAAGCCGGACTAACCATACGTGTAAGTTGTTTCTTATTACCGCTTACTTTTGGCATAACGTCCTGATTCACGGACTGAAGGATGACGAAATCACCTCTTTTTGCTTCTAGCTTCTCATAAACCATAATGAAAAACGCCAAGGTAGAAATAGCACAAGGCATAAAGGTACTAGATCTATAAAAAATTTTCATAAACCAATCCTCATGATGTCTTAAGTATCTACAGTATTTTATGGCTTTCGAAAGACTGAAATCCAAAAATGTGAATATCTAAATGCTTTTTTATTGCGAGAAAATTTTAAGTGTTAAGTATTAGTTTCCCCGTTGTTTACGAATCTTGCATGAAAAAAATTGTTTATCTAGTGGCTAATGGCGACTCGTGTCAGTCTGCCAATCAATATGCAGAGGCGCATCAAGTTGCTATTGAACAACAGCTTTCGGAAATTTTACACAAGGAAGGTTATAAGACCAAGCGTGCTCACTCATTTGATCGTACTAAACAACATGGGTTCATTGATAGCCAACACTATGGATTGGAAGTCTTTCGTTCTATCCCGCGCGAGGCACCCGTTATCCTTGTTTCAACTATCTTACAATGCTCTCAGCACATTATCAGCGCAGTATACGATCGCGAAATTAACCTGCTAACCTTTTCCCTTTGGGATGGCATGTCGCAGGGCCTTCCCGCTATGTTGGAACTTAATGGAGCACTCAAACGCTCTTCCATTAAATTCAATACCCTTTGGACAGACGACCTTCATAACCCAGTCTTTCAATCCAAACTCTCATTGTGGTTACAGAGTGGTAAGATTAAGCATTCCACTCCACATACTAGGCAGTTTAGGAATAAAACTATTCCCAAGCTAACGCGCAAAATGGGTGAAGAGATGGCTCGTGAGCTTAAAACTGATAAAGCGATTATGGGGATCGTCAATGAAGGTTGGAAAGGTGGTTGCCAAACGATTGTACCTGATCACCTGCTATGCGCCTCAGGCATTTTTAAGGAAAGACTTAGCCACTTAACCTTTCATCATGAAATAGATAGGGTCTCGGAGCCAGAAGCAAAGCGCGTGCTTCTATGGCTAAAAAAAAGAGGCCTTCCAATTACTCTGGATACCAACGGAACAAATAAAAAAAATGGTGCTGCACCCATTGATTATAAAGAGCAAACAAATGGCAACGGTCACTACAAACAAGATACTCTATTTCAACAAGCCAAATACTATGTGGCAGCTGTTCGCTTAGCACATAAATACGGTTGTTCATCTATAGGTATCCAAAATAGACCCCATACGCCTGCTCAGGATCAGAAAATAGAATTTTTCGAATCTTTACTCAATAACGTCGATCGACCACCAGTCTATCGCATTGGCACTCGTAAAGAACTCTTTTCCGGCCAAGCGCTGCCTTACTTTACGCAAGCCGATGAGTTCGCTGGTTTTGACTCTATCGTTACGAACAAAGTATGGAACCGATTGGGCTTTGCTCCAGAAACTTGGTCTTACAATATATTTTGGGGTCTGCACATTGAGGACCAAGAAACCATGACCTTTGTATGGATACTTACTTGTCATGGCACCCCACCACCCTCGCACCTCCAAAGCAATTTTGCTGCTTGCTACCTAGATGAAAAGCAAAAGGGTAAGTCAGTCCACTTAACTTGTAAAGCAGGCTGGGGAGTTTGGAGTAATATCTATTTTGAGGATGATCGCCTTCGCGCTGATCTAGGGCTTATTCAAATCCCCTTATTGACGAAGAAACAATATCAGTCTATGGAGGCCCTTGTTCCCAAAGACCACTCCTACATGCCCGCCGCACTGCCCGGCATCACAAGAGATCAGATGTTGGCACGCCATCGATCCAGACGTGTTCAGATCGGTTATGCTCCTACACGAGAAGATGCTACTCGAGCATTAAGAGTCAAGGGCGTTGCCTTGCAAAAACTTGGCTTAAAAGTTACTATTTGCGGGCGTTTCTAATTATTAATTATGGATAAGCCGAGTTTAATCCGTATGATCCATAAAAGTTGAACGAGATACCTAAACGCATGAGCCAAAGCGAAAAGAAAGTCGAGGAAAGTGTCTCAATCGTACTCTCAGAGCGTAGCTCTTATGAACAAACTAAAGCCAAGCCATTAGCTGCGCAGAGTGCCCGATCAGCAGTGGTGTGGACATATATCTTAAAAGCTAGTCCCTCTGCCAGACTTAATGTTTCTCGGAGCCAAAATCTTGCAAAGACTTTTAGGCCTCTAATGCGTCTTCCTAGATTCAACTTAGTTGGTATGTTGAGAATCGTCCCCCTATCACTGCCTTTATTCCTCACCACATTGACAACACCAAGTCTTTCTGCAGAGGCCCCCACCCTTTCCTATGAAGTTGTTCGTAAGTATCCACATGACTCCTCGAGCTTTACTCAAGGACTAGAAATGCATCAAGGTCGACTGTATGAAGGAACAGGCCTACGTGGAAGATCTGCTCTTTATTGTATCAATCTAACCACTGGAAAAGCCTTAAACAAAGTCTATCTTAACCCTAAGTACTTTGGCGAAGGCATTACGATTTATGGAGACAGGCTCTTCCAACTTACATGGACTTCTGGGAAGGCCATCGTTTATCGAGTGAGGGACTTCAAACCTATTGGTTCCTACAATTATCAAGGTCAAGGCTGGGGACTCACAAACGATAGCAAAATGCTTATCATGAGCAATGGTTCAGATTCCCTCTTTTTTAGAAACCCCAAATCTTTTGAGATTGAAAAAACACTTCAAGTCAAAGATGGAGAAAAGAAAATAACTCAACTTAATGAGCTCGAATGGATTAAGGGAAATATCTGGGCTAATATCTGGGGAACCAACAAAATTGCAATTATAGACCCTTCTAGAGGAAATGTTACTGCTTGGTTAGATCTAACAGATTTATTGAAACAAGCTATCAAAAAAGCATCATCACGCCCCATTGACGTGATGAACGGCATCGCCTACCGCGAAGCAAAAGACACCATTTTGGTCACTGGTAAATTCTGGCCATTACTTTTCGAAATTAAGACTGAATCTCCTACTAGCCCCAGTCCTGAATGACAAATCCAGAAGACAATTTATTCGCTTAGCATGCAATTATCGTTATGATAATAAATTTGCTTTTTTGAATTAAGCTTATACGTTAGCAGATAGCAAAGATCCACTTAAACGAGTCGGCACTGGCCGCTAATTTTGGTACTAGCCGCTTCATTCCTATGGAAACATTACTGACCATTGCACAAGACCCGAATCAAGATACTCTCAAGCAACTGTCACATCATTACCATGTTTTGAATGTCAACAGTGTGGAAACAGCATCACAACTGATTGCACAAACAGCTTGCGACAGCATATTTGCGGATATTGACTTTCTTTCCTCGCCACTTATCGACTTCATACATAAAGTTCGGCGATACTACCCTTTCTTGCCCATCATCTGTCGGCATGAACAACAACATTCTCCACTTGCTTCTGAGCTCAGTCAAATTTCCTTTACCTACCTGATCCTAAAGGATGATACGGAACAGGATCTACGAGAGCTCTTAGAACACGCTCACAAACAATTATTACTCCAACAACTGGCCTTTGATTTACACACTCAGGCGACCGATAATCATCCTTTATCTCTAGTAGGTGAGTCTTTAATCCTAAGAAACCTTCGCAACAACGTCATACAGCTTGCAGCAAAAGAGGAGCCTATTCTCATATTGGGAGAGGAGGGCTCTGGTAAACAGCATCTCGCCCGCTATATCCACTCCTTGAGCTCCAAGTCCGATAATTTTTTAGTCACCGTAAAAGCCTCTGAACTAGAGATGCCTAATAGCTACGAAAAAATCTTTGGCTCCTATGACCAGAAGAAACAAGCTATTATTCCAGGCAAATTTGATTCTGCTCACTCTTCGACCTTACACATTCAAGACTTCCAAACGGCCTCGAAGGAAATCAAAGAAGCTCTTGTTCATTTCATCAGAGAAGGTTACATCTATCGAAAAAACTCTCCAATTCCCACTCCCTCTAATGCCTTAGTGTTAATTTCTGGAACTGCCGGTAGAGAAAATGACGAAGCTTACTCCGCGCTTAAAACCCTTCTAAGGCAAAATACCGTTCATACTATTCCTCTGCGTGAGCGCAAAGAGGATATCCCCATGCTGGCTTACAGCTTCCTTCAAGAAAAGCGTGGACAACATGAGGCAGCAAAAATGAATAATATCGACTCCAGAGCACTAGAGGACCTAAGGGCCTTTGATTGGCCTCTCAACCTAGACCAGCTAAGATCCGTCATAGATTACTGTTTACTCTTTAATACACAATGCCAAACTCTTTTACCAGGTATGCTTCCTCATTTCATCTACACCGACAAACGAGAGGTGTATAGTGACACTTCAGTCCTTTCGGGCTGTCCAGAAGGCCTAGAGGAAGAAGTGAACAAACTGCAAAAACGCCTCATTGTTCAAGCACTTAGCGAAGCAGGAGGACGACAAGTTCATGCTGCACGCCTTCTCAAAACCACTCCGAGAATTCTCAATCATCGCATCAAACAGCTCGACATACAAACCGTTGCCAAGTAAGTCTAGTAGTCTCACATTATTCCTAATATTTTTAGAATGCTTGGTATTAATCAGTCGCAAAGACATCGGTTCAACTATTTCCTCACCCGGCTTGCTCTAAGAATAGTTCTTCCTATCCTATCAAGCCCTAAAACCATAGGAGCTTTCTCCTTAGGAAAAGGGCCTGTTCTCCTGGCAGGCAACCACATAAGCCATTTCGACCCACCTTTTCTATGCCGAGCTTTTCCTCAAAAAGTGGATTTTATGGCTATGAAGGAACTATTTAGTCACCCTCTTGCTCGAAGTTATTTTATGGGTAACGATGTCTTTCCAGTTGACCGTCATAGGGCAGATTCATCTGCACTAAAAGAATGTGTCAAACGACTCAAGCGTGGCCATATCGTTTGCATGTTTCCGGAGGGAGGACTTCGGAGCGGACAAGACTCCGTCTTAGAAGGCAAGCCTTTACCACCTGGAGCTGGAGCTGTAGCTCACCTTGCAGAATGTCCTGTTCAGCCTTTTATTATTGTTGGAACAGATCAACTCTATCGCTGGCAAAATGTCTTACAACGCCCATCCGTCTACGTGGTGCTCGGCACCAAACTCATCCTCAATGAACAGCTTCCTTCTAAAGAAGCAAGGCTTGACCTTGACCATAGGTTGGAAAAGGCTATCAAACAGCTCTATCAAAATCTCATCAAGAACGAAAACTTGACCTCCGAAATTCTACCTAAGACAGCCCAAGAAAGATGGGGACAAACTTCTGATAGCCCGATAAAGTAACCTTGCATGATGCTGTCTTTTCTTCACGACACTTGGTCACAAGTCACTGATGGCCTTTCCTTTGGAATGATCAATGTCCTACAATCAAGATGTCGCGCTGGTAAACACTCACGCCAAGATTTCCTTGATTACGTCGAGCAATGGGAGAATCAGAGTCTGGAACAGTACTATGCTCTACCTTCAAATTTAAAACCTATTGATTTTCCTAACCAAGGATCTTACGAGCAATCTTCACCCATGCCTTGCGAACTCACAGAAAATAACCACCTTCATGCAGACATCTGGTTAGGACCTAAAGGATGGGAATCTCCTGCCATGTTTATGCTTCATGGTGTTATGTCCGTAAGTGACATCGGCTATCGTATGTGGGCTAAGAAATTGAATAGCTTAGGTTGGAGTGCTATCTTCTTTCATCTTCCCTACCACTATAGTCGCAACCCTAAAGGCTGTCTAAGTGGTGAAATCGCTTTCAGTGCCAACCTTATCCGAACAGCCGAGGGCATTCGTCAAGCAGTCGTGGAACTACGCCACGTTTGCCGCTCACTAAAAGTAATAGGCGTGCCCTTTATTGGATTGTGGGGAACTAGTTACGGAGGATGGATCTCATCCTTACTTATTTTGTTGGAGGATACTATATCTACTACTTGGTTACTGGAGCCCATTACAGATATCGACCATGCTATTTGGCGATCTCCAGCAGCATTCACCATGCGACAACAGTTGCGCCGCGAAAATATTACTCAGGAAGATATCAACCGGATCTTACGCCTCTTCTGCCCTTCTTATCACAAACCTTTACTAGAGCATAAGCACATCTTACTTATTGCAGGAAAATTCGATCTCATTGCCCCACCGAAAAGCATCCAAAAACTACACACCAAGTGGAAAGGTTCACATTATGCAGAATTTCGCCAAGGACATATTGGCTACCAACTCATGCCAGAATCTCTACGCTTAGCACAGAAACTTATGCCTGACTTATTTCACTTTGGGCCCTGACACAGTAAGCCCCTAAAAGTTGACCTTGTGGAAATAGGGAGCTTGGATGAGTAGAGTGAAGGGAAAGTTTAAGTGCGCGTGACACCAATCCGTATAAAGTAGAGACATGAGCATTAATAAGGAATGTTTCAAGTGAGTTGCTTTTAACTACCTGTATTCGGGGCCTTAGCTTTTTTTGCAGTAACAGCTCATTATTTAAATCCACTATCCCCGTGCAAATATATTCTAACCCTATTGCTATCGGTCTTTTCGAAGAACATCACCTTTGCATCATCATGATAAAATTCTGGAATAGCAGCAAATTTACATGTGTGAGAACCTTCAATAAATATGACCTCATCCTCACTTCGGTAACTTCCAGTAGGATCTAATGTCCACCAGGATAATCTGGTTCCTAATGCATCACGACGCCTGACTAAAGCTTTAACCTGCACAGATGAGATTGGAATAATATCAAAAGACTTTTCCTCAATAGCGTCACTGGTTGTTAAATGAGTATAACTAGTCCAATCATCACCATCCCACATTATGTGATAAGCCTGATCGTTATAATATTGAAAAACGATATGAGGAATACCATTTTGATCAGATCAGCAAATGATACCGCTAACTTCATAGTTCTTGGGGTTAGTGCTTTTTACCTTTGTGCGTTTCTTAGATTGTTTCAAGTTTAGAGGTATCTTCGAATTAAGATTTTTACCTTCGACATTATACCACGAATCAGATGTTGTATCTAAGTACATATAATATATATTCTGGCGATAGTTCCCTGATCCTCCCGGATGATAATTGTAGACACAATCGATTACATCGCCATTTACACTAAACCATGCATACCATGTATCAACATAACTATGTTTTAAAATGGAAACTTCTCCACTCCAACTAATACCATTGTCAGTAGACTTCTGATAGGACCAATCGCTATGATGATTACCATGTCTACAGAAAAGGTAAATATCACCATTAGTCACTTTCATAAATTGAGGGTAGGTGGCGTACACAGAAATTTGACCAGTGGACCCACCCCCAGGTGCTGAATTCTGCCGTGTCCAATCGCTATCGTCATAGCCAATATCTTCCGGAAAATTAGATACTAAGTGTTTCAGCTCTCCATCACTATAACCACCAAATTTATTTGATCCAGCAAGCCCTATGGTTCCTCCGTGTCCACCAAAGACAACATGAATGTAACCTTCATCATCTACAACAATGGAAGGTTTGCCATGTAAATCACTATTAGGGAGTGGATTATTACCAATCCTCACAGGCCCACGCCAAACCCCGGTGATATGATTATAACTACAAACACTTGGATCGTTGTTATTCATATCAGATCCTTGATATGCAATATAAGTAACACCGTTATGATAATGCGAATTAGGATGAGGATAAGTCACATCAAATGGCTTCTTATAACCATTATCCACAAAATAATCTACTGCAGCACCTATATGATGCATTGACATTAACCCCAATAGACACAAACTTTTTAATAGTAAGCAGCTAATATTCATCTTCTCAGTTTTCTCCAAGTTATTCTCTTTCCTTGTTTACTTATTTTTGTCAGCCTATACTACGAGATGTATTGATAACAAGTCTTTGATAATAAGTCTGTTTCTTTTTAACTAACTTAAAAACTTCCATATCCATTTTAGGTTACCCAAAAACTTCTCTTTTCAGGTCACTGAAAACAGTAAGCTCTCCCCAATGAGCTCCCGACATCTTGCGAGCGCCACTACTTCGTTTTTCATAAGTAGAGGTGTTTGAAGTATCGAGTTGATAGTCTTTGGCCAGTTGAGCGACCTGCTCTTTCTTTTTGATAAACCACTCATTGACAAAGTCCTTACTACCAAGCACTGCTCCATCACTCATGTACCTGACCCGACATCGTAATACCTCTTGAAGTGATAACTTACCTCCTTGATCTATCACCTTCCTCACCTGCTTAGTGTCATAAGAAGCTATTGCCTTTTGTTCACCCGCCTTGGCTTTCACTTGTGCTTTGGTTACATGAGTGGCTTCTAAATAGAGTAACTTCCGATACTCTCTCTGTGTGGCATCCCACCTGACTCGATTGTAAATGGCCTTCAAACCAACTTGAGCTTGCTTACATCCTCCTACCGCCTGTCCGTAGCCAGACCAGCGATAATCCTTGGGATCAACGACAACCTTGGCTCTCACACTATTAAGATCAATATAAGCAGCCACTGCCTGTAGTGCTGCTTCACTATTTTCTACTAAAAGACTCTTGAATCTCTCGGCCCATACCGTTCCGTAGCGCCTCTTACCGCCATTCTCTTTGGCTGCACGAGAACGGTTATACCAAATGGTAAAGCGCTGTTTTAACTCCTTCATAAAGAAAGAAACATCCCCCATGCGTTTTAGGGCTTTCTCTCGTTCTTGATCAGCAAAGATTCCCCCTTGTTTCAACAATGATTCTAAACACTCTGCTTTCTTGGGCTGCCTGGGATACAAAAGAGCAAAACGACGAACTAATTCAGCATCGGAAATCTCCTTATCTAGTTGATCTAAAGGGACTCTGACTAAAACATGAAAATGATTACTCATAATGGTATAAGTAATGACTTCTACTCCGCAAAAGGCAGCAACCTGATAAATCTGCTTTCTAAGCACCTCTTTTTCGGTTTCTTTAAGTAGCCACATCCCACCGACACAGCGACTCATACAATGATAAACTGCTGTCGTATCCTCTACCTTAATTCGCGCGCTTCTCATTAACCTCCAAATTATAATCTAAGCAAGAGATGTCAATTCAAATATATAGGGACAGACCCTTTTAATTCCCTGACCCTTTTAATTCCCTTTTAATTCCCACTTCATGGATCGCTTACGCAGGAGTGACGTAAGCGTCAGATCTGGCGCCCTACGAAGAGGATGGCATAGGTAAAGTCGTAAAGGATAGTATAAGACATTACTGATGGAACAAGAGACAGAGATATTAAAAACTGATGTGCTTGGGCGTGTGACCTTACCCCCTCAAAAG
>JBCCXA010000047.1 GCA_039192515.1 Verrucomicrobiota bacterium
CCGTGCTCTGGTTTAATCCTAAAATGCATATGCATTAACTTATAAACAGTGAAACACCTGATCCACTTATGCGGTGACTAGGGGCGGTCATAGAAGGACTTCTCTATGGGAATTCAGGTTGGAGAACCCTTTCTATGAAAATCTGGTTTTTACCCGCATGATACTAGATAGACTTAAAGATTTGCTTAGGATGTTGCTACGAAAGAAAAATAGAGACACCTCGTCATAGCACGTTAGGATATATCCTCGCCGACTTTCTTATCTCTATGACTCAAGCTTAAGCGTTGATGCATCTCTTTCAACTTCTATGAAATCATAGGAGTTGAAAGCTATCTAGCCATGATGGTGTGAATGGCTTAAATGATTTTTAAAGAATGACTCCTGGCATCTACACCCCTCTTACTTGTCGCAATATTCTGCAGTTTTTTGAACAACTTTTGTTTTTTGACGTAGTTCTCTTTGTAAAGCCATGCGGTTAGGGCATTGAGCTTCTGAGCTATCAGAGTTTTCGCTTGCTTCTTCCAACTCTACGTCCGATTCATGAAGAGACTCCTCATTGGCTATTTCTTCTTTGTTTTGCTTATCACGATTTTTGAATTTCTTCTCAACAACGCGCGTAATTTGACGTAGCTTTTTCTGTAGAGACGTGCGGCTTTCTGGCTCTGCAGTGCCGAACGCTTCTTCAAAGCCATCCATGTCATCCGTATCTAGATCGTTAATGATGTCATCATTTTCCATCTCAGCATCATTCTCTTGATATGACAGGTGTGTCATAACCTCACCAATTTCAATGACATCGTTTAATGCTACCGCATATTTATTGATGCTTACTCCATTAATGAGAGTGCCATTAAACGAGTCTAGGTCTTCTAGAAAAACGGTATTATCTTTGATCATGAAATGGCAATGTCTTGTGGAGACAGTCGAGTCAGGTAGCCTAATGTGACAACCTGGAGCTCTGCCTACCGTTGTTTTTCCTGGCAACAATACATATTTTTTTCCCTCTAGTCCGCCTTTGTCCACATGAACATAGACCTTGCCCTTGCTTAGATCTATTTGTTGTTTGTTCGGTAATTGCAAGCGAGCTGTTTTTGTTTGCTGACTCCTTTTTATAGTTAGTTCATCTACGGAGTCTAATACACTGTCTATGGAAATTTTCATGGACTTATCTTGGGGTAAGTCACATGACTCCCAACACCACTCGGGTGACTTGAGAGATAAGATCCGCAATAGTGAGTGAAAACCTGTTTCACTTGCTCCATAGTTGTTTGCAGCATGGCAGTGTCTGACATAGCCGTTTTTTATATAGATAACACCGTTGTAGTGTCCTTCAAAGACGAAGAGGATTCCTTCTTCGCCCGACTTTCTTCCCAGCCTCTGTAATTCCCCAAGTACATGATTTTGTTTGTTCATCGTTATCATGTATCGTTAGTGAATTTATAAATATTATGTAAAATTTTGATATTTATCGTTTCACCTTAAAATATATTTTTATTATCAAAAATCTGAAGAATAGTGGCACTTACTGTTTTCTTGGGAAGTTCCATGGTTATACAAGAAATAGCATGTTCAAGTGCTTATAAAAAGTATCTTAAGGATAGTGAGTGTGTATTTTGATTGGTAATAACAAAGTTGGGTATAGATAAGTTCTTCAGTATATCTTTAGATAAGTTAAGGATAATCTTACGTGGAGTACATTCAGTTTATAACCCTTAGGTTGACGATGCCTAAGATTACATCAACTAGGTAAAAGCAACCGCAAATAATGGCTACTTCATGCTCAGAATGTGCGTAGAAGATTTTCTAAGAGCGAAACTTAGTAGTAGTCTCTAGTACGAGATACACCTACCAGAGCACAAGTTATTCTTAATAAGATTAGGCTAGATATTATGGGAAGCATTAAGGTGACTATTCATAATCCAAGGGTTTGTTTTTACTAAGCTTATCTGAGGGGATCATTTTAGAGGAGCAGAACGACTCTTTATATAGCCTCATAGTGCACCAATATTTTTAACGATACTTCATGTGTCAACTCATCGTGTCTGTCTAAAAATATTTCGAACTGGCTTTTATATCTTCTGGTGGAACTGGTTTTCATGAAGCGGCTGCTTTTGCATGCATAAGAAAAAATAGATTTGATGTTAAGGAAATAGCTCTAGGATAATGATCCATGGGAAAGTCTTTTTACATTACAACGGCTATCGATTATGTGAATGGTAGGCCGCATCTAGGGCACGCTTATGAGAAAGTCTTAACAGATGTGCTCGCACGTTTTCAAAGACAAATGGGCAGGGATACTTATTTTCTTACTGGAACTGATGAGCATGGTCAAAAAGTTCAACAAACTGCTGAAAAAGAGGGGCGAAGCCCTCAAGAATTTTGTGATGAGATGTCAGGCCACTTCAGGAGTTTGTATCAAAAGCTAGACATTTCTTTTGATGATTTCATTCGAACTACCGAAGAGCGCCATAAGATTGTGGTTCGAGATATTATTTCTCGGCTGCATGAGAAAGGAGAAATCTATTCTGCTGAGTATGAGGGATATTACTCCACACGCCAGGAGCAATTTTTGCAGGAGAAAGATCGCGATGAGAAAGGAGAGTTTCCTGAGATTTTTGGAGAAGTGATTAAATTGAAAGAAACCAATTACTTTTTTAAACTCAGTAAATATCAAGATTGGCTAAAGGAGTTTATAGAGAAGAATCCTGATTGGATTTTTCCTAAATTTCGTGCGAAGGAAGTTTTGGGTGCATTGGAAAAGCCTATACCAGATTTATGTATTTCGCGTCCTAAGTCGCGATTACAATGGGGGATTCCTTTGCCTTTTGATAAAGAACAAGTGACTTACGTCTGGTTTGATGCATTGCTAAACTATATTTCTGTGATCGGCTACAAGCAGGAGGATTTTGATAAATGGTGGCCTGGAATCAATGTTATTGGAAAAGATATTATGGTTCCAGCGCATGCTATCTATTGGCCCATTATGCTCAAAGCATCAGGAATTAAAGTGCCTAAGCATCTGTTAGTTCATGGGTGGTGGACAACTGGTAAAGAAAAGATGAGTAAATCTGTAGGCAATGTGGTGGACCCATTAAGTTTGATAGAGGTCTATGGTGTCGATGCTTTTCGTTATTATGTCATGAGAGAGATGGCAGTAGGGTATGATGCTGATTTTACTCCAGAACAATTCCATCAGCGTTATCAAAGTGACCTAGGTAATGAGGTGGGTAATCTATTGAACCGCACTGTTTCAATGATTAAGAGATATCGTCAGAAATCGATTCCACCACGAGTTAAGGAGTATCGCAGCAAATTGGATGATGATTTGGAATCCAAGATTCTAAATGCGGTCACCTTATTTCGTGAGCATATGGAGGTCTTTCAAGTGCATCTTGCCTTGAGTGAACTTTGGCGCGGTTTCCAAAGAACCAATCAATATGTTGAGGAATGCGCTCCTTGGGCCTTGGCCAAGGCTAAGAATGACCAAGAACAGCAGGGTCGATTAGATTATGCTTTATCCCAAATGGTGAGAGCCCAAGTTCTCTTGCTGACCGAATTGGCAGCAATTTTACCAAAATCCTCAGCTATTGGTTTAAGGCAACTGGGTCAAAAGGATGCCTTGGTGAAAGACTTTGAAAGACCTTTGTGGCCTGAGTCTTTAGAAGGCAAAGAAGTAGGTGATCCTGAACCCCTTTTCCCCAGGATAGAGTTCGAAGATACCGAAGCCAGTTAACGTGAGTCTTCGTCAAAAAGATGAGGCATGGATGCACCATGCAATGAAGTTAGCTAAAAAAGGGCTAGGCAAAACGAGCCCCAATCCTTGTGTGGGCGCTGTTATTGTCCGAGGGCAGCGTGTTTTAGGGCAGGGGTGGCATCGCCAAGCAGGTGGAGCTCATGCAGAGGTATTAGCGGTCCAGGATGCTCTTGATAATGGACACGCAAAGAAACTAAAAAGTTCGAGCTTCTACGTCACTCTGGAGCCTTGCTCAACTCATGGTAAAACACCCCCGTGTGTCGATTTGATTATCAAACATGGATTTAAAAGGGTGGTGATTGCTGCTACAGACCCTAATCCCCAGCATGCAGGTAGAGCGTATCAATTGTTATCTCAACATGGAATTGAAGTGACTCATGGAGTGCTTGAGGAGCAAGCAACATTTCTGAATAGGAGTTTTAATTATTGGATTACGCATCGGCAACCTTGGGTTGTAGTGAAAGTTGCCATGACTTTAGACGGCCATATGACCTTACCTAAAGGAGAAGGTCAATGGATCACAGGTGAAAAAGCTCTCCGAGACGTGCAACGGGAGCGATCTTATAGTGATGCTATCTTAGTGGGGGCAGAAACATTGAGGAAAGATAACCCTCGCTTAACCGTTAGGCGTGGTGAACAAGAATTAAGCCGTCAGCCCTGGAGAGTAGTCATTACTCGGACACATAACTTAGAGAAGAGATTCCGTCGAAAGCATCTCTTTGCGGATCGGTGGAAAGATAAAACTCTGGTTTACCATAATAAAAGATGGAGCAGTGTGATGAAAGATTTAGGGCAACGAGGTGTCAACCGTCTTATGGTAGAAGGAGGTGGGAATGTGATTCAACAGCTTGTGCGTTTACAAAGGATTCATGAAGTCATTTTGTACTATGCTCCAAAAATCGTAGATCCTATTCATCCATCTCAAAAAAGGAATTTAGTCAGAGCGGATTCTCTTAGAAAGCTAAAGCTTAGAAATATGCAACTCACTCACTTAGGTGATGATTTAAAGTTGTGGGGTTTAATTTGAGAAAGTAGGATTTCTCTTGGTTTATAAATAAAACTCGGATAATTCCATCGAGAGGTAAAATATCATCATGCATGACCCAATTTTTTACGGCTCGAAAATCCAAGTATGTAGGAATGAATATAGAGAGAATGTAGACATTAACAGAAAGTACGAGGAATGATTTTAACCCAGACGACGTCATGGAAGTTGAACAAGACGAGTAAAAACCTGAGTTACAAGAAAAGGAAAGTCGAGGAAGATGTGTAAAAAAGGTGGTACCACTAGGAGAGTTTATTCCTGTTGGGGAGGAGATCTTGTGCAGATTTTCAGTTACTTTTGCATCATTCGCATTTATGGGGAAGGGTTAGAGTGATAAGTTTGTAAATGCGAGATCCTTTGGTTTTGGTGAGCAATTAATTTCTTTTACTTCCTAAGCTTATGTCCAAATAATTCGACCCACTCTTCTTAACTAGCCTGGTCTATGAAGGTTGCATCCGCTAGGCTATAGAAGCTTAATTGCTAATCTGCTGCAGTATTCTTTAAGGTGAAAATACGATGAAAGAAGTTAAAAATAGTATAGATGATATAGCACCGAGAAAAACACCTTTATGGTGGTTCTGGCCTATTGTTGTCGCGGTAGTCTTTCTAGATCAGTTGACGAAGAGTTGGGTTCTAAGCCAATTTAGCTATGGCGAAAGCCGAGTGATTATTCCTGGTTTTTTTAATCTCACCTATGTTCGTAACGATGGTATCGCATTTGGTCTCTTTCAGGGTAACAATGTGCTTTTGGGTGTGGTAGTTGTTTGTATTTTGAGTTTAGGCGTTTGGTATAGCAGAAGGTTTCATTGGGAATGGCCTGAAGTGAATGTTGTATTCGGTCTTATTGTGGGTGGGGCAATAGGTAACTTGATCGACCGTGTTCGACTGAGCTACGTCGTTGATTTTTTTGACTTTAACTTGATTATTTACCGCTGGCCTGCTTTTAACATCGCAGATGCCTGTATTTCCACTACTGTGGTGTGGTTATTAATTCGCTTACTGTTTACTAAAGTAGATTTTATTCGAAATCCCTAATTGGCACTATCCAATCTCATCACATTAAAGCCTTTTTGAATTCAATTTAAACATCCATTTTTATTATAACCCGGTTCAACTGTGTATCCAGGAGATTGAAGTATTCATAAATTTTCAGTTGATTGAGCTGCTGGTGCCAGCACGGATCCAAGCATTATGGTGATGTATCCAGACCTCTACTAGAGAAAGGTTTTCAGGGATCAAGACAGACAATGGACAGGTTGGATGAGGCACGGTTGCCTATTCATCAGAATTGTGCATTAAGATTCATTAAATTCGGGTTAGGCACAGCGGACTTAAAGATCTGTGCAAGACCCTTTTTCAAGAAGCATAGAATCTCTTAAAAGTATCAATTATGGAGACCGATTTATAATGAGGTGCAATTTTTCACCTTTTAAGAAAAAAATTACTTAATTCTTGGCTATACCATGCTTAGGCGGTCTTTTAAAAGGAATTTTTTTCATTTCTTTTCTAAACCAAATCTCCCTATGGCCGAAGTCTTAACTAGTTGGGAGGTTCATTACAAGGCATAAAAGTCTTAAGGTGTCCACTAAACAAGCCCACATGAATTGGTAAAAAGAGAGTTATTCTTATGAGTGAAGCAAATCAAACGAGTGTCGGTAAGACGGTGACCATCAAGGGTGAGATCATTGGAAATGAACCTTTGACGGTAGAGGGTAGAGTAGAAGGAAAAATCGATCTAGAGAGCACTATCCATGTAAGGGAATCAGGTTTTGTTAAGGCCGAGATTTCATGCGAAAGCATTACAGTTGCTGGTGGTATTTCTGGAAACATAGCAGCCTCTGACAAGGTAGAAATCCTCAAGGGCGGCTTTATGGTAGGAGATATTAAGGCTCCTCGCGTTGTTATTAATGATGGTGCAAATCTAAAAGGCCAAGTGGAAATGGAAATTGATGAAGATCAAATGGTGGCCAAACAACGTAATAACGGAGCAGTTAGTACAAACAGCTCTCATCATCAGATTGATGACTATTCATCTAGCGATGATCACGAAGTATCCTCCTCCTCTGAAGAGAACGGTTTGGTTCAAACTGGTTCAATCTTCGGACGTAAGTAAATTTAATTTTATTTCTTGGCAATAGTTGTTTTGTGTTGTGTGGGGTCAGTGTAAGCTGATCCCACTTTTTTTGTTCATCAGGTTTTGTCGACCGATGCAAAGGCCTATCATCTATGGATACATCTTCGGCGAAACTCTTTTACTTGCGGCTCAAGTTTTTCAGGTATCTCGTTCAATTTTAATGATGTCACCCGGTTTTAAGGGCTATTCCAATAGGGCAGTGGTCAGAGCCAAGAATTTCAGGAAGAATGAAGGCCTCTTTTAGCTTTGAGCGTAGGGCTTGGGAAACACAGAAGTAGTCTATTCTCCAACCAATATTGCGAGCCCTGGCACCTGCGCGGTAACTCCACCAGGTATAGTGATTTGCTCCTTTTTCAAATTCCCGAAACGTATCGACAAACCCAGCAGCTACTAATTGATCGAAACCATGTCTTTCTTCATCTGTGAAGCCAGCATTGCGTCTATTGGCATCTGGCCTTGCAATATCAATTTCTTTGTGAGCGACATTCAGGTCTCCACAGATAATGACTGGTTTTGATTTTTCTAAATTCTTTAGGAAAGCTAGGAAGGCACGGTCCCAAGTTTGCCGGTAGGACAGCCTTTTGAGTTCATTTTGAGAATTTGGGGTATAAACTGTCGTGAGAAAATAGTCTTTAAACTCGAGGGTAATGACACGACCCTCTTTGTCGTGCTCTTCAATATTTAATCCGTAGGTTACGTTTAAGGGCTCTATTTTTGAAAATATTGCGGTTCCGGAATACCCTTTCCTTTGAGCAGAATTCCACCATTGCTTGTAAGAGGGGTCAAGATCAGACAAGGAAACTTGTGATTGCTCTGCCTTCGTTTCTTGTAAGCAAATGATATCAGGATTCTCGTCCGTTATGAAGAACTCAAAGCCTTTATTCTGACACGCTCGGATCCCGTTAACATTCCAAGAAATAATTTTGAGTGACATGATACTTTATGAACAGGCAATAAGCGCGTGTTTGCTTGATACTGGAAAAATAATGAAGCTACTACTTACTAGTCGGGGAGTTGACAAAATCTTGAACATCTCACCTCCTGGCCTTCTAGATTCTTCACCAATGCTAGACTTTAGCAGGAGCCGCTTGTTCTGTAATCACCGTTGGTGCGGGGGTCGCTGCGGTGGAAGCAGGCGCCACCTTCCAAAACTTATCTTTGTAGTTGGACCAATTGTCTAGGATATCCTTTGCTTTGATACTTTCAGTGGCTTCTAAATGCTCATAGATAAGCCCTTTGAGAACTGTCTCATCTTCTGCTGTCTCAATTCTTTCAATATTAATCATCTCCGGGTTAAAGAGATTTTCAAAGTGGTCTGCTTGATCTAGCACAAAGGCTAGGCCACCCGACATTCCTGCACCAAAATTCTTGCCGGTAGGTCCAAGCACAACGATACAACCGTTAGTCATATATTCGCAGCCATGGTCACCGACGCCTTCTACTACCGAAAAACAGCCACTGTTACGCACTGCGAAACGCTCACCAGCTTGTCCATAAACGAATAATTTTCCACCAGTAGCACCGTAAAGACAGGTGTTACCGCATATGATGTTCTCGGAAGGTTTAAAGTCAGGGTGAGAGTTTTTGGGAGGAAGCAGGACAATGGAGCCGCCATTCATCCCTTTACCAACATAGTCGTTAGCTTCACCAAAGAGTCTGATGCGGACTCCATTTACCAAGAATACCCCTAGACTTTGGCCGGCGCTTCCAGACAGTTCGAGGTCAATCGTGTTCTCAGGCAAGCCCTCGTTACCGTATCGATACGCGATTTCCCCACTCAGCATAGTGCCAACACAGCGGATCGTATTCTTCACTTTATATTTAAGGTGGATAGGCGTTTTAGTCTGTAAGGAACTTTTAGCTTCTTGAAGGATAAGAAGATCGAGGGGTTGATCATCTGGTTTGTCATTACGTTCCCACGTGTGATGACGCGGTGTCATATCATCAATATCGGGAACATAGAGCAAATTGGCTAAGTCTAGAGTATTGGCCTTAGGGTGATCTGGTAGCGAAATTTGTTCAAGCAATTCGGTGTGGCCAATGAGATCGTTAAATTTACGAATGCCTAGTGAGGCCATGATCTCACGAATTTCTTTAGAGACTGCATTGATGTAGCGAACAACCATTTCAGGTGTTCCTTTATACTTGGCTCGATATTTATCATCTTGAGTGGCAACACCTACCGGGCAGTTGTTGAGATGGCACTGACGCACATAAACGCAACCCACTGCAAGCAAGGCGATGGTTCCAAAGTTGAATTCCTCAGCTCCAAGGATTCCTGCAATGACGATGTCACGACCTGTCCTGAGTCCCCCGTCTGTTCGAAGCACCACGCGGGTTCTAAGGCCGTTATTTAGCAAGATTTGCTGCGTTTCGGCGACTCCCATTTCCCAAGGACCGCCGGCAAATTTGATAGAGGAAAGAGGAGAAGCCCCCGTGCCACCGTCATGACCACTTACCATGACGACATCCGCATGGGCTTTAGCAACACCTGCTGCTATGGTGCCTACACCCGCTTCAGCTACCAGCTTAACACATACCTTTGCTCGTGGGTTGACCTGTTTGAGGTCATAAATAAGTTGCGCAAGATCTTCAATAGAATAGATATCATGGTGAGGCGGTGGAGAAATCAACATCACCCCAGGTACACTGTGACGCAGTTTGGCGATCAAAGCCGAAACTTTATGTCCAGGCAACTGGCCTCCTTCACCTGGTTTAGCACCTTGCGCTACCTTGATTTCAATTTCTTGGGCACTGGCAAGGTATTCAGCAGTGACTCCAAATCGTCCAGAGGCAACTTGTTTGATACGGCTATTTTTAGAGTCGCCGTTCGGAAGTGGAGTAAAACGAGCTTTATCTTCGCCACCTTCGCCAGAGTTCGACTTGCCTCCGATGCGATTCATAGCGATAGCCAAGGTTTCATGAGCTTCGGGTGAAAGCGCGCCAAAGGACATTGCTGCTGTGGTAAAGCGCGAGCGAATATCTTCAATACTTTCTACATCATCCAAAGAGATGGGATCCTGGGGTTTAAATCTTAGGAGATCGCGTACGGCAATGGGGGTATGTTCATTAGCTGCCTTCGTAAATGACGCGTAATCTTCATCTTTTTCAGCTTTATCTTCACCCTTGATACCCACGAATCGATGAAGTGGTTGTAAGAGGGCAGGCGTAACGGCATGAGCTTCACCGTCACGGCGGAACTTATAATAACCGGCATGGGGTCGTTTGGTGGCAGCAGCATTCTCGCGACCACCTTTATGCGAACGGATGGTTTCAGCAGCAATTTCACGAATACCAACTCCACTGATAAAGGAGGGTGTACCCGTAAAGAATTTTTCAATGACTTCTTTGTGTATGCCAATGGCCTCAAAAACCTGTCCACCATGGTAACTGGAGAGTTTGGAGATCCCCATTTTAGACATGATTTTAAGGAGACCCTTGTTAATAGCATTTCTGTAGTTATTAATTATTTCTTGCTCATCACATTCTTCAAGTCCCTTGCCTGATGTTTTGACTTGGTGTGCGAGATCCCACACGATATATGGATTGATGGCTGCAGCGCCGTAGCCGATGAGGCATGCGTATTGGTGGACATCGCGGGCATCCGCTGTCTCACATAGGATACTGGCTTCTCTACGTTTGCCCACCCGGATAAGGTGGTGGTGTAATCCTCCAACAGCTAGTAGCATAGGAATGGCCGCGTGGCTTTCGTCGGTGCCTTTGTCTGAAAGAATTAATAAAGATTTGCCATGAGTGATAGCCTTTTCCGCAAGTTCACATATCTCAGTGATTTTTGCTTCTAATGAACCTGAAGAATGATCTGCTCCTATTTCATAGACACAGGAGATTATTTCAGCTTGCAAATAGTCCTCTGGTAGAGCTTTGATCTTGTCCATTTCCTCATTGGTGAGGACAGGTGAATACAGCCTTAATTGTTTGGTATGATTTTCTTCCTCTTTGAGCCAATGGCCTTTACAACCACAGAATGACATAACATCCATCACCGCTTTTTCCCGGATAGGATCAATAGCAGGGTTTGTGACCTGCGCAAAAATTTGTCTGAAGTAGTGATAGAGGGGTCTAGGGCGTTCTGAGAGTGCGGCGATAGGGGTGTCATCACCCATAGAACCAACGGGCTCCTGGCCCTTGGTAAACATGGGTTTTAGCACGAGATCCAATTCTTCATCGGTATGTCCAAAAGCAAAGGCTTCAGCAATGATTTCAGCCTCTTCTTTTTGTTGAGGTTTGAGAGCTTGTTTATTCAATGCTTCTTCACTGAAGTAGTGAGATAGTTCTCTCACATTTTTGTCCAGCCATTCACCGTAAGGCGTTTCAGAAGCGAGAAGCTTTTTAATATCGTTGTTATAAAGTAGCTTGCCTTCTTTCGTGTCGACGGCAATCATTTCCCCAGGAGCAAGTCGGCCTTTTTCAATAATGATTTCGTTTGGCATTTCTCCAACACCCACTTCTGAACCCAGAAGAAACATACCGTCTTGAGTGATTTTGTAGCGAGCTGGACGCAGCCCATTGCGGTCCAGTGTTGCAGCAACATAGCGGCCATCTGTTACTGCTAAGGCTGCGGGTCCGTCCCAAGGCTCTGAGAAGAGTTCATGATATTCGTAAAAAGAGCGAACGTCGGAGTCGATGCAGTGTTCGGAGCGAAAAGCCGACGGAACCATCATCATCATCGCATGTAAAAGCGGGCGACCCGAAGCCAGAAGTAATTCCATGGTGTGATCCAGGCTAGCTGAATCACTAGTATTTTGGTTGGTAACTGGGATGAGAAGATCGGCTTCTTCTCCCCAGATGCTGTCCTTTAAACGAGATTCACGAGCTCGTACCCAATTGCGGTTGCCGCGAATCGTATTGATTTCACCATTGTGAGCAAGGATACGGAAAGGTTGTGCTAGTCCCCAGGTAGGGAACGTGTTGGTACTAAAGCGTTGATGATAGACGGCTATTGCTGTTTCATAGTCAGGGTTATGAAGATCCTCAAAAAAGCGTTCTAGCTGTGTGGCGGTGAACATGCCTTTGTAGCTGATCAATTTGCTGGAAAGAGAGCATATATAGAAATTCTCAATATGATCAGCTGTGGAGCGCTGCTCTATTTCACGGCGGGCAATGTAGAGATTGCGCTCAAAATCTTCATCTGTCATGTTCAAGCCCTCAGGGCGAAGAATAATGACTTGTTCGATAAGTGGTGCCGTTGAGGCAGCGGTATCACCCATAACTTTAGGTTTTACCGGGACAGAGCGCCATCCAATAGGTACGAGACCTCTCTTTTTAACAATTTCATCTGTAATCTTGCGACAATGAGCCTGCTCATATTCCCCTTCACCAGGTAGAAATATCATACCAACGGCCAAATCATTGTCATTGTATAGTTTGTGCCCCATCTTCTCAATAATAGGCCTAAAGATCTTGGTCGGAATTTGCGTAAGAACGCCTGCACCGTCGCCCGATTTGGCGTCAGCATCTACTGCTCCACGGTGTACCAGATTGCATACGCAACCCAGAGCCTTTTTTATAATCGCATTAGTCTTTTCACCGTGTATGTTAGCGACTAGTCCGACGCCACAGTTATCGTGTTCATGAGAAGGGTCGTACATGCCCTTCGCATCGGGATACTTGTTTATATCATAGCTCTTTTGCATTGGTTAAGTGAATTTAGGTGAATGTCAACGGGAATCAAGTGATTTGTCAGAACTTTATAAGCCTTTATCATCAGATTATCTGGATAGAGACTGCCATGTATAAGCAGGCTACATTATAGGAACGTCATGCTATAAGTTTTGCTTGATATGAAAATGAACATCACAACGGGTATGCGTTTAGATCAGGAGCTGGTAGTCAGAGGCTTGGTGGAAAGTCGTGCTAAAGCCCGGCGCTCCATTGAGTCGAAAAAAGTAGTGGTCAATGGCCAGGTAGAGGCCAAACCTGCTCGTTTAGTACATGAAATAGATGAGATTGAAATCACCGAGCAGGATAAATTTGTCAGCAGATCTGGGGAAAAATTGGATGGAGTTTTGAGGGCCTATCCATTGGAGATTCGGGGAAAAATTTGCTTGGATGTAGGAGCTTCAACCGGAGGATTTACCGATTGCCTGCTTCAGCGTGGAGCTAAAAAAATCTATGCGATAGACGTAGGTCATGGACAGTTGAATGGTAAGCTGGCAAATGATGAGCGAGTTATTTCTATGGAAGGCATTAATGCAAGATATCTAGAGATTGAGACTTTCTCGGATGCATTTGAGGTAATAGCTATCGATGTATCATTTATTTCCTTAAAACTCATATTGCCTGCTGTTTTGAACTTAGCTGCTGAAAAGGCAGACCTCATTGCTTTAATCAAACCGCAGTTCGAAGTGGGTAAGGATAAGGTGGGATCAGGAGGGATCGTTCGCGAAGAAACACATCGGATCGCTGCGGTTGAATCCATAAAAGATAATATGAATAGTTTTGCAGGATGGCAGGTTAAAGCTACTATGGAAGCTACGGTTACAGGTTCGGACGGGAATCAGGAATATTTATTATGGGCAAAAAAATAACGGGTGTAGTTTTATTGCTAAATTCTACTAAGAAGGAGGGCAATCAGCTTGCTCAAGAGGTCGCAGAAATTTGCATGGCTCTTGGCGTTGAGCTTACCGTGTTTGAATCATTGGCTAAGGTTAGTTCAGAAGACATCGCCAACGTCCTGGAAGTCTCATGTGGTAAGAATCCTCTTATCATAGTAGGAGGTGGAGATGGTTCTTTGTTGCGTGCTGCTCGAATTTGTTACGGTTTCCGAGCCTGTCTTTTAGGCGTAAATCTAGGCTCTTTAGGTTTCTTGTCATCACTCAGAAAAGAGGAGGTTTGTGAGCACCTAGGAAAGATTCTTAAAGGACACTATAAAATCTCCAAGCGGAATGCCTTGAATGTTGAGCTGTGGAAGAATCAGCAATGTTGCAGTAAGTCCTGGGCCTTAAACGAAGCTGTCATAAGCAGAGGGCAACATTCACATATGATCAAAGTATGCGTGGAGATTGATGGTGTTTTAATGACGGAGTATCATTGTGATGGTTTGATCGTGTCTACCGCTACAGGATCCACGGCGTATTCCTTATCAGCGGGTGGGCCGATTGTTAGTCCTAAGGCCAAGGCTATCATCATTACCCCTATTTGTCCTCATGCACTTTCTAATCGTCCTGTGGTGGTGGATGCTAGCGAAAAGGTTAGAATCTACTTGCCAGCTAAGAATCCTGGTATGATTCTTCAAGTAGACGGGTTAGAAATTCAGAAAATGCGCCCAGGAGATGCAGTGCATTTAGGTGTTGCGGAATGTCCCATAGAGCTTCTACAATTATCGGACGCTAGTTTTTATGAAATACTGAGACAGAAGCTGCGCTGGAGCGGAACTAATGTATAGAATGGTTTGTGCATCATTTTAATCTGAGCTGTATGATCTAATATTAGTTGAACGGGATGCGTAATAGTTCGGGGAACAAGGAAAGGAGATTCGACAAAGATGTATTCGATCACATTGTCTGAGCGTAGCTCAAGTAGCCATACGAAAGTGAGAAGATCAAGCACGCGGAGAGTCGATCCGGATGGAGTTAGAACAAGTATCTCGATAGGTGGTGCTCACAAGAGATTCTATCGCATTTATCTGGGTTTAATTTAAAATGGGTTAAGAACTACATATTATTTTATGGCGATATCAATTTCTCAAGTTTTAGACCCTAGGCACATCAGCTTAGGGCTCAAGGAAGATCATTCACGAGATGCCATACCTATGGTAGCAGAATTATTGCTAGACCATCCGGCTATGAAGGATGTCGACGGCTTCTCAGACAGCCTGCTAGCCCGAGAGGAAATTGAGTCGACGTATATGGGACATGGGATTGCTTTACCTCATGCTCGAACTAATTTGGTTGATGATCTTGTTATGTCGGTGGGGCGTTGTGATAAGGGAGTTCATTTTGAAAGTGCACCAGATAAAGTGAAGCTGATTTTTGTGATTGGAACTCCTGTCCAATTAGTCCAAGAGTATTTGGCTGCAGTGGGTTGTCTGGCTCGTATTATCAAGGAGGAGCAAAACAGAAACAAACTCTTTAACGCAGAGACACCAGAGTGTTTTGTTAAAGTGATCCGAGAGATAGAAAATAATTTATAAAGGAAAAAGAATGAGATGGTTACACTAAAAGATATCGCCACTAACCTGAATCTCTCTGTCATGGCAGTTTCGAAAGCCTTGAGGGATGCACCTGATATCAGTGAAAGCACTAAAGCACGTGTGGTCTCAGAGGCAAACAAGCTTGGTTATATGCCCAACCGCTCAGCCAGGAGTTTGCGAGCAGGTTTTTCACAAATGATAGGGTGTATTTTACCTAGCCTCAATCATACTCAATGTGCCGAGATTCTCAAAGGACTTGAGGAAGAGTCAGCCGCTTTTGATTATGATCTCTTGATCTCTTCTTCGGATAACAGTGTGGAAACAGAAGTTCAAGCCTTTCGCCGTATGATGCAGCATAAAATTGATGCGTTATTTATTTTTCCTGCTGCCAGAGTTCAGCATCGTTCTTTTATCCAAGAGGAAGCTATTCGCTTGGGAGTGCCTACTGTTTTTATGGCACAAGTGCCGGCATCAGTTAAGATGCAACCAAATTTTGGCTGGGTAGTTTCGGACAACTACAAAGCAGGACAACTCGCCACTGATTATCTCATCAACAAAGGACATCAGGAGATTCTTTATTTAGCTGGGCCATTAGGTTCGAGTTCTGCTGCAGAGCATTTTTCGGGTTACAAAAAGTCTTTGGCAGATGCCGGCTTAGAGTTTACTGACGAAAGAGTCTTTCTGGCAGGTATAGATATGAAGGCAGGACAAGAAGCTATGGCCAGAGCGATTGATGAGGCTGCTCAGTTTACAGCTGTCGTCAGCCTATTAGATTCGGTGGCTATTGGAGCTATGAGTTTCTTAAGAAAACAAGGAGTTGGTATTCCCGAAGATGTTTCTTTTGTAGGTTTTGGTGATTCCCTTGAAGCTGAGTATTTAGCAACTCCTTTAACAACGGTGAGGACTTCTAAAAGAGAAATTGGCAAATCTTCATTTAGAATGTGGTATCAAAATCGAGCTCACCATGATGCTAAGCTATCTCCTATTAGTTTAGGAGAGCGGGTTCTACCCGTCGAACTTGTAGAGCGAGAGAGTGTGCTTGTATATAACCGGGAGCTTGAAGTAGCCGCACTTTAATCCAAGGCCGGTTCTTCTTGAGGAAAAGCAGGGTGTTCATACTAGCTGAATGCAGCAATTGAAATGATGACGGTGCCCGAGAGAATCCTTTCTTGCTCTCTCTCGATTACCTTTCGGCCAAGATCTTGCACAGATCTTTAGACGGCTATGGCATCATTTGGACTTAAAGAAGCACGAAGCTAAAATGACTGAAGGTCAGGCTGAAAAAATAGAGTTGCGTAGCCAAGATGGTGTCACTTATTCCGTCTTGGATAGCTACTTAGATCAATATTCTTGGTCGCTGTTTGCTGAGTTTGACCACAGGAGGAAGAAGTTCTATCCTTTAGATGTGCAGGCCAAAGTTCGCAAAACAGTTACACTGAGCAAAGAGGTAATCTCTGCTGCTGAGCAAAGAGGTCTACGACTCTCCGAATATGTTCAGGAACTTCATGTGCTTCAACGCTCGACTAGAGTGGCTTATGCAGCAACCATCTTCCGTAGTTTTGCGCTCCTTGAAATGGCTCGAGTTCCTGTTGAACCTGCTTATACGGAACTTGTTCATGGAGTGATGGGCTCTGAGGATGGGGAAGCTTTCCAAAAAATCATTGCTAGTGGAATTGATGATGCCCTGATCATCGCCTCTGCAAAACTGCTTGGAGCGGATATTCGAGCATCTGCAGTAGAAGCGGTTTTACAATCTGCCAAGCGAGCAAATGTCATGCACGAAGGTTTCCTGGAGGCTAGCCGATTACTAGAATCAACTTTTTATCGATAAAAGGGGTGACCCGTTCACTGGAGAGAAAAAGCACCTAGCAATGAAATATCTCACTATCACAGAATGCGGATGGCTTAAGCTCTTTCAGGTATTTTTTGTAATAAATTGGTTGAGTATGGCTCATGCGGAGTTAAAAGTTGGAGACACCATACCGGATAATTTGACTCTTTTCACCGGTGCGGGGGCTTCATTCCATTTCTCTAAAGTAGCATCTGTTCAACCCACGGTCGTTTATTTCTATAGAGGTTGGTGGTGTCCATACGCGGTTAGACAATTGATAGAATTCAAAAAACTTGAGAAAGATTTTATGCAGCTAGGCTGGCAACTCATAGCCATAAGTCCTGATCAACCAAGCTACTTAACAAGGACCATCAAGAAAACAGGAGTATCCTTCTTGGTTTTATCAGATAGGGGGGGGCGCGCTCAAAAGAGTTTTGGAGTGACTACGGCTGCCAAAGATAAATTGATCGAGGACTTAGCTTCGAATGGCGTTTCCCTTAAAGAGGTGACGGGTATGATGGATATTCAACTACCTAAACACGTTCTTTTTATTTCCGGAGTTGACGGAGAGATTTTGCATAAAGAAGTGCATAGTGATTACGAACAATTGATTTCTGCAGAGCGTGTATTAGACATGATCAAAGTACATCGAGCACGCATCAAAATAAAAGGATATCAGAATTAATGTCTTAACTTAGGACATTATAACCTATGTGTGCATAGACAACTTGATCTATCAGACCTATTCTCCTAGGCAATTCCAGCAGCTTATATCAATTAGCCTTTAAGTTGCATGCATCCTGAATCAAGCAAGTCGATCCATCACTCTTAAATCCTATCAAAGAAGGTATTCGGGGTGACTCATCATCTATTCGATCTGAAGCTTCTTGTTATCACTGGTAATCCTAAGGCCACAAGCTGCGAGGTATCCTGCACTTCAATGCTTTTTTAGGTTTTTTCGCCCTAAGCATATAAAAAGACTAATAGAAATGTTATGGCATTGAAATGTTGGTAGGTTTTAAACCAGGAGGAATGCTTAAAAATTAGGCAGGCTCTACGCCACCTATTGTCGGGACTTTACCCAGACCTTCAGGTTTCTAACACTTATTTCTAGGTAAAATGAAAAAAACTACATGAGTAAGGGATGGGGTGTCCTGTGGTCTGTCATAATCCAACTATGAGTGATTTGCCCTCCTTTGACTGCACTGCATTAGCCACTCTTGCGAGCACACCCTTTGTCACTACTCCGACTCTCCCCATGTCATCAACTGAGTGTTCCATTTTTGTGATCCTTCCGACTATTCTTTTGGCATCATCGATGGACTCAATATCTGTACCTTCGTTATCCCTTCAACGGCACCTCATTTGTCACCCTTCGACTACCCTCACGTCACCCTTCGACTACCCCCACGTCACCCTTCGACTACCCCCCCCCCACGTCACCCTTCGACTACCCCCCCCCACGTCACCCTCCGACTTGATCGGAGGGTCCAGGGGAAATAAGCGATGCACGCAGGATGCATCTTCTCGTCCAAGCATGGTTCTTGGCACAAGACTTTCTAAATTTGATCCCCTGACACCGGCCCCGATCTAAGCGGTATGGTGCTCCGCACAAATCGTTTTCGCTTTGATCCCCTGACACCGACCCCGATCTAAGCGGTATGGTGCTCCGCACAAATCGTTTTCGCTTTCCCGGTCAAGCCGTAGGATGGCGGGGAAAGGAACCTTGGGGTGGCACAAGGGAGCCAGAGAATTTTTCACGGAATTGATGGTCGGTGTCCTCTTCTGTTGTAAATTATTTAATCATGAAACGAGATATAACGGGTGATTTTTGAATCATTTCGTTCTTAACGTACAAATGAATGACATGCCTTGTTTCCGTTATCTATCTCTTAAGTTTATCCTATTCTCGCCTTTCAACTGTTTA
>JBCCXA010000048.1 GCA_039192515.1 Verrucomicrobiota bacterium
GCTTACAGTCCAGATCTTAACCCCATTGAAATGGCCTTTGCCAAATTCAAAACTCACTTACGACAAGCTGCAAAGAGAACTTGGCAGGAACTACTTGAGGCTGTTGTTGAAGCGTTCGAATCATTCACTCCTCAGGAATGTACCAACTTCTTTCACCATTGCCATTATGTTTAAAGCTAATTCAAAAATGCTCTAGATATCAATAAGCGGTACAATTCGGCGAGGTAGACATATAAACTGTAAGGATGAAAGGCTATAGCAAAGATTTACGTCATAAAAGGATATCAGCGCTTAAAGAAGGTGGAAAGAAATCGGAGGTTTCCCGGAGTTTGGGAGTTCATTTGACAGGCGGTTTTGCTACATTCAAAACTCTTTTACGTCAGGCAGCTAAAAGAAGGAACGTGGGGTGATTTAGTCAAAGCGGTTGCCAGAGCTTTGGATGCCTTAACCACTCAAGATTCTATCCATTTCTTTAATCATTGCCAATATTTCTAACCCTAACTAGAAAATGCTTTAAATTTCTTGGGGTAACTAACTTATGGGTATATTCAGCCCTTTAATGAACGCGGAGTTTAATTGACAAGTGAGTGTATACCGCTTCGTATGAATATAAGCAAAGTAACAACGGTTAGCAGATATTTATATTAATCAATTCACCGCAAAAAGACCTCATTTTTGGGCAAATATAACCAGCTAAAATTCCTTTACACAAGTAGGGTTCAAAAAATAAAAATTTCTAATTATTTGCATCAAATAACATATATTATCTTTACAACTTTATGGCTAATCCATAATTTTATGGTGCATACAGAATTTTAACATCAGTCATGAACCAAATAGTTGATCTGAGGGTTTTGTTTCCTTACTCGCAGAACAACAGCGAAGTCAAAAAAATAAATACAAATAAGTAAGATTACGAATCACATGAGATAAATTGAAAACGAAAAAACAACCTACAATATTAACTACAATCACCCTTTTGGTAACACTCTTGGTAACATTGAGTGTTAATATTTTTATAAACGGAAAGCCAAGTCCTACGCAAAAGGAGTCCAGGGAGGGCCTAGCTGCAAATCAGGTACCCTTAAAAGCCCAGGATCCTAGACATATCGCGCAACAAAGTGCACAGAGAGCCTCCAACCCAAATTCTACTGGCAGCAACTCCAGAAACATGGCAAGTCATAGCGTTGTAACACCTTCATCCACTCAAGGACAAAGCTTTGGTAACCAAACTTTCAAAAATCCAGTACTATCAAAAGCGCTTAGTAAGACCAAGCCCTTGGAAAGCCGTGAAGAGCAAGATCAACATTCAGGTCTTGTCAAAAAGTCCTTCTTATACCAGATAAGCTTCAAATACCCACTAATCAAAGTAGAGCAAACCATCGAGCAAAGCACAGGAAAGATTTTAGATGAAGTAGCCTCTGTAGCTGACCATGTCATTGTCCAGACAGATGCTACATTAAGTGAAGACGAAGTGCGTAATATCGCTTACAATTACGGATATCAAATCCGCAAAAAAATGTTTACAAAGGATAGCTATCTAGTGGAAGACACGAATCCAAGTCTCGATTCGCTGGATAATTTACTTGGCGCATTAGCCCCTGGTAAACATAAAGGAATTATTGTAGCCGAGCCGGATATTATCATCTATTTGTCGGCTAATATTCCGAATGATCCCAGCTTCCCATCGCTCTGGGGACAAAATAATACAGGGCAGGAGGGAGGAGTGGCCGATGCCGACATCGACGCCCCGGAAGCTTGGGATATCACGACAGGTAGCAACAATGTGGTGGTCGCAGTGATTGATTCAGGGATCGATTACAACCACATCGATCTGGCAGATAATATGTGGATAAATCCAGGGGAGATCCCAAACAATGGCATCGACGACGATGGCAATGGTTTTGTTGATGACATCTACGGGTGGGATTTTAACAATGATGATTCTGACCCTTTCGATGACAGTGAGGTTGGCCACGGAACCCATTGCGCTGGCACCATTGGAGCCATCGGAAACAACGCTGAAGGCGTTTCAGGCGTTTCCTGGGATGTTTCCCTGATGGCGCTCAAGTTATTCGATGCCGAAGGTTTTGGTTCGCTTTCGATTGCAGCTGATTGTATCGACTACTCTATTCTCATGGGCGCTGATATAAGCTCAAACTCATGGGGTGCCACCACAGATCTTGCAGTCCTCAGAAGACCACTTCGCAGAGCCCGGGATAACGGTGTTCTCGTAGTAGCGGCAGCCGGCAATGACGGAGATAATACGGACCTAATAGGAGCGGAATACCCTGCAGCTTATGACTTTAACAATATCATCTCCGTTGCCGCGACGAATCGAACAGATGGATTAGCCTTGTTTTCAAACTTTGGCGCAACAACCGTCGACTTAGGAGCACCTGGCACGGAAATACTGAGCACCCTCCCCGGAAATAATTATGGACTTTTAGATGGCACATCAATGGCCACTCCTCATGTCTCTGGAGTATGTGCACTCATTCTCTCACGTGATCCTGATCTGGCTTATCAGGAAGTCATCGAGCGGGTACTGGAGACGGTAGACCCTCTTCCCTCTTTGAATGGCGTCACAGTTACCGGAGGGCGTCTTAACGCTTACGACGCAGTGCGCTCTATTGGCCAACCAGTTATTAAAGTTCTTGATGCAGTTATAGATGATGACAACGCCGGCAGTACCAGCGGAAACGGGGATGGGATCATCAATCCCGGAGAAACCATCGGTATCACCGTCACGCTCAAGAATATTGGCACTGAAAACGTCTCCAATTTGGTTTCATCGTTGTCATTGGACGGCAGTAGTAATGCCTTCACGATTCTTAATAGTTCTATTAATGTAGGAAAATTAAATTCGGGAAATCAAACCACCCTATCAGGACAATTTCTGATCGAAATTGCGAACAACGCACCGACCCCAACTTTCGGAACGTTCGTTGTCACAACACAAGATGGATCGACACCACCAGAATTATGGCAGTATGAATTTGATCTCGGGATATTCATCAATTCCACCATCAAAGGAAAAGTCTTCGCCGAAGATAACTCGGCTCCGATTCGAAATGCAGTCGTCAGCTACTCTGGCCCAGTAAGCGGATCAGTCACTACCAAGGCGAATGGGTCCTACACGCTCGATGTATTAAGCGGAAGTTACACTTTGGCCGTTACTGCAGATGGCTTCTTTGATAGTGACCCACGCGTCGTCAATGTCCCGCCAAACAAGAACGGAATCGACTTTTTCCTGGAAAGACCAAATCTGGTCGTGAGCCCATCGGCAATCTCAGCAACTTTAAATGTCGGTGATCAGGATAGCCGAACCATCACCCTGAGCAATCCAGGAACTGAGGCGTTAAACTGGGATGCCTCTATCCTCCAAGCGGATTCATTAAATTCTATCGCGCCCAACCAAGGTGCTTTCGGTAATTTTGATCAGACCACCTTCCCGATCCATTCAGATAGTAGCTCGGTGCCTGTTTCGACTGAATCGCTTGCTGATCTAAATGGAAAGAAGATCATGGTCTTTTTCAGTTCTACCATCTTATATAATGACATTTTCACCTTTCTAGAAAGCCAGGGTGCCACTGTGATCGAAGGTGAATTTCCAATTACTGCCCAAGGCTTAGAAGGGGTTTCCGTTCTCACTTTCGACAGAGCAATTTATTCAAATGATCCTGATTTTATTCCAGGAGCCGGTCCTGAAGACATCGCAGTCATTCGCGAATGGGTGGCGAACGGGGGAGGATTATTGCTGACGGCAGAGGATCCTGATGCGTTACCTACTATAAATGCCGTCCTAGAGGGAACTGGTATTACAGCGATATCTGGTGATTTAGATTTAGTAACTCTTACGAATATCCTACCTCATCCCATCACAGAGGGTGTTTCAGCTATTTACACGGGGTTGGAGGCATACTATCAGGTGAGTGGACTAGCGCATACCATTGTTTTTGATAATTTAAATCGCTCCAACACTGTCGTCTCGAAATTTGGTGCTGGCAGAATTGTTGCTACTAGCGATAAAATTCTCGAGGACTCCAATTTCTCGCCGCCATCTGGAGACGGGCGACTCTATGCTTCCCAAGCGATTCAATGGCTCGCCGTGGCCACCCAATTGATTGATATCTCCCCCCTAAGCGGAACGATTCCACCAGGGGGCACTCAGGAATTAACATTCAACCTTGATAGCTCAACCTTGGATGCCGGCGTGTATGATGTGGATATCGTATTTGATTGGGACGATCCGAATGACACGGCAACTAGTCTGGTTACGCTACCCGTAGAATTGACCACTCTTGGGTCACCTGAAATTAGCGCTAGCTCCCCTTCTTTAGACTTTGGGAGCGTTATTCGTGGCTCCAGCGAAACCGCCCAGATTTTCATCACAAATGACGGGACTGACATTCTAAATATTCAAAATATAACCTCGAACCGAGACGAATTCATCGTTGATTCCTTTATTTCCTTTGAATTAGTTCCCGGTCAGAGTCGAGTAATCTCAGTAACATTCTCTGCTTCATCATTTGGCAGTTCAAATGGGGTCCTCACGATTCAAAGTGATGCAAGTAATTCTTCAAACCTAACCATTCCTTTATCCGGACAGGGAGTCGTCGGACCGATCAGCACCTTTGATTGGGATGTCATTTCGTCACCACAGAATGTTGGTCAGCCATTCAATGTTTCAATTACCGCGAAAGACTTGTTCGGTAACGTCGTAACTGATTTTAACTCGGCGGTAGATTTAAATGCTTACACTGGAGAGCTGTTCACCACCAATACTATTCTGGATAGTCCGGATAGAACCTTTGGCGTTCGGGCTAATATTAGTGGTAATCGCACTCGGGGCTACTCATTTACACCTGATCAAGATTTAGTCGTGACTGATTTTAGGCATTACAGCGGAGACAAAGTGAGTATTTGGGAAGAAAACGGTAGCCTTATTACGAGCACTTCAATAACCGGCGAATCACGTGTATGGAATGAGACACCACTACCAAATGCGATCGTCTTGAGAGCAGGTATGACTTACCGCATTGCATACTATGCATTGGGATCATCCGAAGGATATTTCAACGAAGACCTGACTTCAACGTTTCCGCATGGGATAATAAATAATTACTACGAAGGACCAGAGGATGCTTTTCCGACCAGCATCAGTCCAGAAGGCGCCAAGTGGTTAGTTGGCCTTCGTTATGAAGTATTGACCGGCACTCCGGTAGCCGTGAGTCCTGCAAGTTCTGCAGCATTCACCTCCGGAACCTGGACCGGCGATGTGACCATTCTCGAAGCGGCTTCTTCAGTCCAACTAGGAGCTCGAGAACCTAACAGCGGGGCAACTGGATTTTCCCAGTCGTTCAATGTTCAGGGTAGTGGCGCGAACTTAGCACCTGTCGTTTCCTTCAACCCTTCATCAGAATTAAACCAAAATGAAGGGTATACTGACATTTACATTGAAGCAGATGCTTCCGATTCTGACGGGAATATAGCCAATGTGAAGCTCTTTTTGGATGATGTTCTGGTCAGGTCTGACAAGAAAGCTCCATACAATTGGTTCGGACAGAAAGATCCTGAGTTAGTTGGACTCGCCCCTGGGGCTTATGAATTAAAACTCATCGCCACAGACAATAAAGGTGCTACTGCTCAGGCTGTTGCCAATCTCGTTGTAGCGGGAGCTGGAGGTAATCTACCGCCTACAGTCGCTTTCAATACAGCGTCCGAATTAGATAAAATTGAAGGATATGAGGGTATTTACATCGAGGCAAATGCCTTCGATCCTGACGGGAGTATAGCTAATGTTAAGCTCTTTTTGGATGATGTTCTGATCAGATCCGACAAGAAAGCTCCATACAACTGGTTCGGAAAGAAAGATCCCGATTTAGTTGGCTTGGCTGCTGGGACTTATGAGTTAACGCTTGTGGCTACAGACAATGAAGGCGCTACCGCCCAGGCAGTTGCTAATCTGATGGTCATGGGAGTTAATGGCAATCAACCACCTACCGTGGCCTTTAATGCTTCGTCCGAATTAACACTCATAGATGGATACACCACCATATATCTTGAAGCAGATGCCTCCGACCCTGATGGAACGATAGACAATGTTAGACTCTTCCTGGATGGAGTCTTGGTGGGAAGAGACAGAAAATCACCCTATCTTTGGAGAGGGGGTAAGTATCCAGATGAGTTATTAGGCTTGGCTGCCGGGACTTATGAGTTAACGCTTGTGGCCACAGACAATGAAGGCGCTGCCGCTCAGGCAGTTGCTACTCTGATGGTCATGGGAGTTAATGGCAATCAACCACCTACCGTGGCCTTTAATGCTTCGTCCGAATTAACACTCATAGATGGATACACCACCATATATCTTGAAGCAGATGCTTCCGACCCTGATGGAACGATAGACAATGTTAGACTCTTCCTGGATGGAGTCTTGATTGGAAGAGATAGAAAATCACCCTATCTCTGGAGAGGAGGCAAGTATCCAGATGAGTTATTAGGCTTGGCCGTTGGGACTTATGAATTAGTACTCCTGGCTACAGATAACGAAGGTGCTACCGCTCAAGCAGTTACGATGCTTAATGTCGAGCAACCCGCCGGGCCCATTCTTTACGAAGCAGAAGGACCAGAAGCAATCACCTCCGAGTCTATTAGTAACAACGCCTCTGGTTTTAGTGGGACGGGGTTTATTAATTTCAAAGGAAATGGTTTCATCGAATGGACTGTTGAAGCAGGTGAGAACCTGGATGCAGAAATAAGCTTTGGTTACTCACTTAATTCTGGAGACAAACCACTCAGAATTATTGTCAACTCAGTAGTAGTTTCTTCAAGCCTAAGTTTTCCAGCTACGGGAGGTCGGAATACTTGGTTAGAGACACAAGTTTTGCCGGTCAACCTTTTGTCTGGCACCAACACAATCAGAATTGAAACCCTTGTATCTGGTGGTGCTAATATTGATTATCTTATAGTCACTCCTCTTGCCGATTCATCTGCTACCCTTCAAGATAATAGCTATGTCCAAGATGGAGATGGTGCAGTGATCAATAACACCCATCGGCGTGCAGAAACCAACGCCCTTACACATGTCTCTGATCCTAAATGAACTATTCGTGGTTTGAGGAGCCGTTCAATTGATGCCACCTTCGAACAAGACTTCGTAAGCAATGCTAAGAATACCTGTCCAACTTTCCTTGGCGATAACCATTCGTGGAGAAAAGAGAATCTGCCGGCATTTTGTCTTCGGCACTTTGCCGGCCTATTAAATCGCTTCTAATAATAATTCCATGATAACCTAGAGTATATGATGGCAAGGGACGACATAGTAGCCACTCCGGAAATAGGGTTGTGGCTACTATGCTGATGCCCAACTTTGGATGTTTAAATCATATTAGCCAGATACAAAAAGAAAGAATTTTCCAAGCTATACCACTCATTACAGAATAGCACGACAGCATATTTATTTGCTATAATTTGATTGAAACATCGAATGACGTGGTAGAGGTTGAAGAGGGTATCTAAGGTCTCGGCCCTGCTTATACAGGCATTTTTAGGTATGAACTTGGAAACATCATCGTTGGTGCTTATTCCCTGTTTTTAAACATTTTACATATCTCCGCCAACTTCAAAACCATTCAAGTTAAATGCCTATTTATTATATTTTCATCTATAATTGGTGCTAATTATTCTGAGGATATGGCATGGCAAACATTCGCTTGTAATGTGAAGCTTAGGAAGCGAATTTTTTCCTTGTCAACGTACACGATTCGTGCCTAAATTTACGACTACTACGTGAATTTACAGCAGATACATTATTTCTTCCAAACAACTGCTTTTTATACTACCTTGGTACAAGGTGCTATATCGTCTTAGAAGAATTTTTATCACTGTATAGTAAAATAAATGCAAATATGAAAGGGCTTTATCGTTTGATAAATTTAAAATGAAAAATAAACGGCATCAACTATACGCTATTATCTTTTATATAACCGCCTTCGTAATCATTACCCTGAGTATTTTTTTAAATAACAGACTAAATTGTATCGAAAGGCCTCTCAAAGAAGGCCGAGATACGAATGAAGCCTCTCGGCAATTGAAATGGGCCAGTCACGCCAACAAAGAGGATGCTGGACCAGGCTCTTATGCTAACTCCAGGAACCTAGCTAATCTCCCCAGTGTGAAGTCCTCTTCTGCTCAAGAACACAACTTTGGCCAGCAATCTTTTAAGAACCCTGAATTATTAAGAATGTTCAACAACGCTAGACTGATAGAAAGTCGTATAAAACAAGATGAAAGTACTGGGCACAACATAAAGTCTTCATTATACGAAGCAACATTCAAATACCCATTCATCAAAGTAAAGCAAACAATTGAGCAAGGTTCAGGGCTTATTCTAGCAGAAATAGCCTCTGTTGCTGACCACGTTATGGTTCAAGTAGATCCTACATTAACCAAATCTCAAATGCAGACTATTGTTGCTAGCCATGGGTACCGAATCCGCAAGAAGATGTTTACTGCCCATAGCTATCTTATAGAAGATACAAACGCGAGCCTCGATTCTCTGGATAATTTGCTTGAGGCTTTAGACCCTAGTAAAGAGGAAGGGATAGTGATAGCAGAAGCAGATTATTTGGTTCATTCAACACTTATTCCTGACGACCCATATTTGGCGGAACTCTGGGGCTTAAATAATCCAGGGCCGCCCTTGTGGGGAGTCCAGGATGCAGATATCGACGCCCCGGAAGCCTGGGAAATTTCTACAGGCACCAAAAATGTAGTGGTAGGTGTCATTGATTCAGGGATCGATTATAACCATCCGGATTTGATTGATAACATGTGGCGGAATCCAGGTGAAATACCGAACAATGGTATAGACGATGATGGTAATGGTTTCATTGATGACGTTCATGGATGGGATTTTTATAATGGAGATGCGGATCCGTATGATGATCATTTCCATGGAACCCACTCCGCGGGCACTATAGGTGCTGTAGGTAATAACGGCAAAGGCTTAACCGGCGTTTGTTGGAGTGTTTCGCTCATGGCACTCAAGTTCCTTAATTCGTATAATACTGGCCTAAATTCCGATGCGGCAGACTGCATCAGTTACACTAATTTAATGAAAGTAGATATCACCTCGAACTCATGGGGTGGGCCCGCAGCATCTGGAATGGTAACGAGCGCCATTCACGATGCCCGCGATCAAAACAGTCTTTTTATAACAGCTGCAGGCAATAACAACCTTAATAATGATACGACGGCGTTTTTTCCAGCAAGTTATAATCTGGATAATATTATTTCTGTTGCTGCTACTAATAGTGATGATCAAATGGCATGGTTCTCTAACTATGGTCCAACGAGTGTGGACTTAGCAGCACCGGGTTCAAATATATACAGCACTTTCCCCACTAGTTATGGATTCGAATATAGTTATCTCAGTGGTACATCAATGGCTACACCTCATGTCACAGGTGTTTGTGCTCTTATACTATCAGTTGCTCCTGATATGCCTTATGATCAAGTGAAAGCTCTAGTCATGGATCATGTTGATCCTCTTCCAAGTCTGGATGGTATGACCGTTACTGGAGGACGTCTCAATGCTTACAACTCTTTATCCAACATAAATGAGCAGCCCACGTTCTTTATCAAAGGAAAAGTTATCGCTACAGAAAACGCAACACCTATATCAGGTGCCGTTGTTGAATATTCTGGCCCTAGTAGCGGATCGACAACCACTCTGGCTGATGGAACCTACTCCCTTAATCTGAGCAAGGGAAAGTATTCTCTCATCGTATATGCTGATGGATTTATTCAAAGTGCATCACGCTCTTTAAGACTGCCTCCGAATAGGAGTGGCATTAACTTCTCACTTGAAAGACCAGATTTGGAAATTGCCCCATCCACTATCGCAGCCACTTTAAATCTTGGGGATCAAATTAGCCAGGTAATCAGATTGGATAATAAAGGATCGGAGAGACTGACTTGGAATGCTTCCATAGCACCGCTCCATTCCGCTGCAAGTAGTGCATCAGAATGGATCGACTTGTCCTCTTTCAAGGGAAAGATTCGGCGAGGGGGTATTCAAGAAATAACACTTACTCTAGATGCTACAAGTCTTACTCCCGGATCTTACACAGCGGAGATTGTTTTTAGTTGGGACGATGTTAATGGTATTATTGAAAGCCGGTTACCCGTAAAGTTATCCATAATAGATTCAACGAGAAACGACCCTCCAATCGTTTCTTTTAAGAGAGCTTCATCTGACCTAGAAATAGATGAGGGGTATAGTTTGATTAACATAGAGGCAAAGGCTAGTGATCCTGATGGGAGTATCAGCCATGTGGAACTCTTTTTAGATGGAGAATCACTGGGTAAGCAAACGAAAAAACCCTACAGATGGAATCAGGGTAACCTTGCATTACGAGGCTTACCAGCCGGAACTTATCAGTTAAAACTTATGGCCACTGATAATGAAGGTGCAACTGCGGAAGCATTGGTCAAACTTAATGTCAATGAAGTTAACCAGCCTCCAACGATTTCCTTTGCAGGCTCATCAAGGCTAAAGGTAAGAAAACCCTATAAGCCCACGGACCTGGAGATCAAAGCAAAAGCTTCTGACTCGGATGGTCAAATAACGGCCGTGAGGCTTTATATAGATGGACTCTTCGTCGGAGAACAGAATGAACGCAGTTACTTTTGGAACGGTAATAATGGTGCTAGACTACTTGGCTTGCCAGTAGGAACATACCAGTTAAAACTCATCGCTGTAGACAATAATGATGCCACTGCTATAGCAGTGACCGAACTGAAGGTTAAATGACTTGGAGAGCATTTTAGTAGTGAGAGAGCCCCAATGCCCCAGAGTGCTTAGCTCGGCCAAGTAAAGGCAATAGACGATCAGCAAATCGATTCTTAACGAATCAAGAGACTATGTGCCGATATGTAAAATCGAGCGTACATTCGTGGGAAGTTTCTTCGTACGCTGCAATCTTGTTCTTTGCAAAGTAAGTTTTAGAGTCCATTGTTAACTCCCGTATTCTCTTTATCAAATATCAGCTTCAAGAAAATTTGCCTAGCGGACACACAATGGCTCAAAACTTAAACACTCATTATCACTCATGTTATCTATTAGTGATAATGAGATGAGTGCTATTATAACAAAATTTTTTACCAACTAGAGTAATCGATTTGTATAAATGATTCTTGAGCTAGGGTTGTTCGAGTCCCGTTACCGAAATTTCCGTATGCATTACGACCTGTAGCCCAATATGTTCCATCAATTTTTAAAACGACTGCAAATGCGGAGCCAGAATCTACTTTAGCTACGTCATCCATAGCTTTAACAGGACTATTCAATGAAGGTAGTGAACTGCCCAAACCCAATGCACCAAATGGGTTTTTGCCAAATGCCCAAAGGGAATTGTCGTTTAAGATGGCATAAGATTGATCAGAACTGGTTGAAATAGATTTAACATGACTCATAACCATAGTAGGGGTGCTTCTATTTTGGAAATCACCTGTCCCTAATTGACCGTAATCATTTCTGCCTACAGTCCATAGGGTTCCATCCGTTTTCAAAATCAAGCTATGATTCGTTCCAGCTTGGGCATCGGCAACGTCATTCATGATAAAAATGAATGACTCGACAATAACTGGTGAATTGGGATTGTCGTTGCCCAATTGACCATAGTAATTATAACCAGTTGCCCAAAGCGAACCGTCATTTTTTACGACTAACGTGTGGGTATTAGCTGTGTCTACCCTTGCAACACGATCCAATAGGTATTGTGGAGAATCATAGCTTGAGTTACTTCTACCAAGACCTAGAACGCTGTTTCTATTATGACCCATAGCCCATAAGGTCTTATCATCTTTAACAGCAAATGTTGTGTTCATACCAGCACTGATCAACGCCACGTTATTGAGATTAGCGATGGGTTTAAATGTCAAGTTTTTATCATTATATCCTTCTATCGTTCTGCCGCATTGGCCATACTGATTACTACCCGTAACCCAAACAGAACCATCAGGTCTCAATGCTAAAGTATGATTGCTGCCCTGCGCGACAGAAACCACGTTATCTAAAGTATTCTGAGGAGTCAGGACGCTACTGTAAATAGACCCCGATGATTTACCGTTTCCAACTTCTCCTGAAAAATTTGCCCCAGCAATCCATAGAGTGTTATCATCCATAATGAATGCAGAACCAAAATCAGTTTGCTTTGAAGCACTGATTTGCATCATTGTGCTAAATGGATGGCCAGTTAATGCTTCCCTAATAGCAATAATACCCACGCTCTCTTCACGATGACGGGTCTCTTGATCGGCAGACTGCTCTTCCTGTATGCTTACCTCAGTATATAAAGTGCCTCCATGATCAAAACGCAAGACACTTGGATCACCACCCCTTGTTTGTACGGAACCCAGAAAGCTGTTGACGCCAAAAAACGGAAAGTTTAGCTGATGCCATTTATTTGTAATGTTGTGATAAGTCGTTGCATAGATTTCTATGTCATCCACTGCTTGTGTTAATCCTTGCTGAACTGCAATATAAGCTATTCGCTCTCCTGCCAATGGGCTAAGGTTAGCTTCTTCTGCACTCAATCTAACTTTAAATTGGTCTTTATCCACATTCTTACTTCTTGAAAATACAGCGTTACTGTTATTCTGGGTAACTTTAGATGTGAAGATTATCGGAACCTCCGGAAAGTCTGCCGTGAATACTTGGGTTTTTGTTGAATCCGTCACTCCCTCTATAAATCCAGCTTCAACATAGATTTTTCCTAAAAAGAATGATCCTGCTTCCACCACAAGATAGCTTACTGTTTCGCTAGTATGAACGCCATCCAGGTAATCGAATTCCTTTACCTGCATTTCAAAACTCTGAGGTGTGATATTTCGTATATTAGCAAATGCTGGTTCAGCATGATTGAAGGATCGAATATTAGCTATGACTACCGGGTTGTTAAATTCGCCGTCGATTTCAATAAGTTTCCAACTGTCAGGATCATTTTGTTTTATGATAACCTCTCTTGATTCAAAGTAGCTACTCTGCGAAAAGATAAGTGGTTGTGTTAAAAATAGTAAGGCTATCGTATGTAATAATTTTTTCATCTTTTTATTATTTATTATTTTTCAAATAAATGTGGTTTTATTTTTCCCCAATTTATTAAATCGCATCCTATTTTTGAGCTATGATATTTGCAGGTATAATTATTTGAGCAAGTAAGAACACATCGTAATCCAGATTTGAATGAGCGATGCATTTTAGCTAATTGCGATGAAAGAGCTGATTTTGGAGTTCTTCTTGAACCATTAGATAGGGTGCCTAGAAGCCTGAATGATTTAAATTCAACAGAGATACGGACTCTATGAAGATAGAGCAATACCACTGATCCATATTAACCGAGAAGCCCAATATTACTGCCTCTGAACATGCGGCGATGGGCATCTGGATAAGGTCAATGGTATACTAGAAGAAGTAATATGAGTAGATGTAAAAAGATTTAAATGCCAGTCCAACCTTTCGAACAAGGCAAGGTATCCTTTTGATATGATATTAACTCTGCTTATCCACTGCTATGTTCATGGGGCCTTTTTCTCGCGAAAGTAGACCGAGCTACTTATGGGGATCTATATGCTAGCTGGCTCAATGACAACATTCATCCTGAGCATAATACTATCTGCAAGTTTCAAGTTGAGATTGGCTAAGCCATCGATCTCCATGTCAATGTCCAGAGTGAATCCAAGCAAAATCAACGTCTCTATGATTTCAGACGTCACAAACGATAAAGGAGGCCAAAACCTAGAAGATAACCGATGTTATTCCAGGAGAAATGAATCACAAAATTGGCACTTATCTTTGTTACCCGTGGCTACTGCTACAGGCTTATCTAAATCGAATGCTAGTAACACATCAATTGCTAAACTGGCAAAAGCTGCTTTTCACATATAGATTGAAGGAATTAAGTAAATTATTCTGTTATAGAGGAGATGAGTTAACAATAATCAGTTTTGTCTCCTTTCTTATATGCAAGTGGACTTCAGAAGCCTGTTTTACAGCAGCTGATAGTGAAGCTATCTAGCCCTGTTCTAATTCAGGTGAAAACACTGCAAAAATTTTTGCTCAGAACAGATGAAATCACGCAAAAATGAAACTAAAACTTTGCAGAATCAGGATAGAGACGATATCATATAAGAGAGTTATGAAATATTTAGCCGCCATTATTATCTCTATCTATCTGTTTTCGGATGGGTCGACTTGGCAGCCAGGATCCCAAAGCAATTGTTGCCATTCAGAGCGAGAAACTAGCACTCTCTGTTGCCTGGACAAAGGTGTCGTTGAGAATTGCAGTTCGTGCAAGGGATGTGTTCCTTTAACAGACATACCGTGTTCTAGTGCCGATGGTTCATCACTGTGCCATTGTTCGTGCTGTGTGACAACTTCGAGCTCTACAGGCATGATTGCTAATTTCTATGGATTGGTAGTGAACCCGAATATTTGCGAATTTCTTCGTTTCCCTGCAGGAAAAATAGTAGGTATTAATCATGAGCCTACTAAGCCTCCTCCGCAGTCTATCATCTGATCCCTTATGTTTGGCTGAAGCTTGTAGCTTTAGAGTATTCATTAATTCAAGAAGGAGAAATAAGATGAAATCATTACGTTTCGTATTTTTGACATCAGTTCTATTACTTACAGCTGGCTTGCACACTGCATTTGCTGCTGGAAGTTGCACCAATTGCCCTAAGGATAAGGCTTGTGCATGTGCTGATTGTAAGTGTGATTGCTGCAAATAAAGTTAGCTAATCATCTCATAAAATTCGAGGGATGCTTTAAGGAATTGAAGCATCCCTCCTTTATCTTTATGTCATGCTCTGTTTTACCCTGAGTATCATCTAGGGATATAGATCCTACACTTTATAAATTTAACTTCTTAATTGTTGACATACTGCAGTAATGTTGTTTACACTAACGATCCGGTAAGAAATATGTTGCTTAGCCTGTGTTCAAAACCTAATCACAACTTTTAAAAAACAATCAATAATTATCTAGTTTATTATGACAAAAACAATCAACAAGCTTGTACCTGTATTTATCATTATTGCATTCACCTTGAACGTACGAGCCCAACTCGTAGTCGATTTCACGAGCGCAGGAGCTAATCCTGCAACATCTACATTAACAGTTGATATACTTGAGGGTTCGGCAGTTGCTTCGGGAACCAACAATCCAGGCACTACCGGAGCATTCTCCACTAGCACTGCAACAGGCACATTTGAGATATTAATATCACCTGTTGGCGATCCAGAAACCAATAGCTTTGAACCACTGACCTGGGGAGGCATTGTCGACACCAGCACATCTTTTATTGATACCAATAACTCAGGCTGGGGGGTAAGCTCTACGGCAGCGGGAGATGGAGGAAATACTTCCCCCGGGGAAGCATTACTCTTTTCCTTTGACTTATCTGGTCTCAGTCTCGGGGTTGATGAAAGATTGGTTTGGACTGGGTTCACAGTTGCTGGTTCGGGAGGTAATAACACTGTCTTGCATATCCAAACAAGTGCCACATCGGGAAGCCTTGTTGCCACAGGAACACCTGGAATTTTCAACCAAATTATATCCAATGGCGATCTCTTTGCTTTGTCAGCAACAGGATCAGGTCAAAAGCGTTTCGAAACGGCTACCTTTGATATTGTAACTATTCCAGAACCTTCAACGGTTTTCCTAACAGCTGCAGGTGTTGGAGCACTGCTTCTCTTAAGAGGCCGCTCCAGTAAAAAATAAACCAATTTTAGTGAGATATTAAATGCAGAGTTCTTTTGAGGAGAACTTTGTTTATTGACAGCAGGACCGTCAAATTTAGGGATGATAAAGCATCACTAAAGCAGCTTGGCAGAAGAGGGCGGATCTCTTACCAAAGCATCGATTTCCAGCCTTCTCTCGACTTAAACAGGTGAATGACATGCCGAATAAGAGTTGTTCGGTACAACAGCTGGTCGAGATGGCACAAAGCTGGATGCTTGGTTAGCGTCTCTTAAAAAGGCCTTAGGCAAAGCAAACAACTGAGGGAGAATAGAGCAGGGCCATGAGAAAAAAACTGCAAAGGGTATGATGAATACAAAGGCTCGTCAGAAATCAGAAGTAGTAGCCCCCGAAATAGTCAAAATCAGTTCCTGATGGACAACCTCGCTGAGATGTTAGATTTTCGGCGGAGCTTCTACCAACTTGCCTGGAGATAAATTCGAGTGAGTTTGAAGACTTCTTTGATAAGCATTATTCCTGCAAAGAGTGTCCCGCAAAGCTTACACGGCTTATGGTAAGATTGCTTATCTTAAAACTGCTCTATGATTTAAGTGATCAGAAGGCGAGGGAAGAGAGTAGGGGGACCTTACGCTCTTTAAGCAACGCTTCGACTGCATGAGCCACTCTTGCGAGCACTCCCTTTGTCACTACTCCGACTACCCCCCCGTCAACCTACGACTTGATCGGAGGGTCCAGCGGAAATAAGTGATACTGGCAATATGTATATTCTCGTCCAATCATAATACCTTGCACAAAACTTTCTGGATTTGATCCCCTGACACTGGCCCCGATCTAAGCGGTATGGTGCTCCGCACAAATCGTTTTTGGCTTTCCCGGTCAAGCCGTGAGATGACGGAGAGAATGGCGGGATGGTAAAAAAGAGCCAGAGGAATAGAGTAAGGCAGCGTGCAGCCTTTAAGCAACGCTTGGACTGTGCTCGATTTTGTCATCCACCATGCTGCCCTATGTCGCCCTCCGACTATTCTCTTGGCATTGTCGGTGGACTCAATCTGTACACCTTTGTCACTACTCCGACTACCCCCCCACGTCACCCTTCGACTTGATCGGAGGGTCAGGAGGCAGTGGCTTATAAATACTGAAAGCTTGGATTAAGAAAACAGAGAAAATTTCACGGAATTGATGGTCGGTGTCCTTTTCTGTTATAAATTATTTTACCATGAAATAAGACATAACGGGTGATTTTTGAATCATTTCGTTCTTAATGTGCTATTTGATGACAAGTTTTGTTCAGTAATCATATCTTCATGTGATGGTTTTCTCTTACTGCAATTATTTCGGTATAAACAAAATCTATAAAAATAAACTTCCCGCGAGCTTACACTCGGGGTATTAGCCTAGTTCAAGCATAGCTTGTCCGCCGTCTTGATTACCCTGTATTTTGATGTATCGGCGAATAGTCTCTTCATTTATCGCTACTGTAGAGACAAAATAACCTTCCGACCAAATACCATTGGTCCCCCAATATACCTTTTTGAGGTATTCAAACCTTTGCTTGAGCCCTTTGCTCATGTAATTCTTACTGCACTACCCACGCTCGTCTGTGGGGGTATCCACATAAATATATGAACATGGTCCTCATTGTGATTAAACTCTTCTATTATAATTTGCGGGTAGTGCATCTCTATCTCTTTTATCTTCTCCTCCAAGTACTTACATAACTCCCTCCCCCGTTGAGAATCCCTCTTCGATACTTGATCGGAAGGACTACATGATACTGACAACACCATACACAATGATTCCCTCGCCGATACTTCACACCCCCATCTTACTACCAAGACGGCGCTTACTCTACATCCCCGTGCTTACGCACGGGGTATTATTCGCGAATAAAAAATTCTCTTTTCAGTATAATTAGAGTGTGTATTAAATGACTTGGCTTTTATTTTCTTTATGACAATTGTGATGTCTTGAACGCCGAGCATGAAACTTTTTAGAAGGTTCGTTCGAGTTTAATCGAGATCATTTTGTTTATAGACATGCAAAGGCGCTACATATGTGAAGTTTCCCTCCAATAGGAGGGGTAGACTGAAAAGGAACGACAAACTCTTAACAGGACAGGACTATCTAAATGATACAACTACTAGTATCCAAGCAAAGCTCATGCTTTTCCAAAAGAGCTCTGAAAGCAAAAAACACGAGGGTGGCCTCAGGCGACCATTTGAGGAATAGAAACAACCCAGGATTGATCGGCAGTTTATCTGGACGAGCCATGGCTCTTGCATGGGCTTGGGTGACTTTGTTTTCAGCGCATGTTGGGTTTGCTGGTGATCTTGACTTTGCTGATCATTTCACTCCATCTGACCTGGCTACTGCCAACCAGGGCTAC
>JBCCXA010000049.1 GCA_039192515.1 Verrucomicrobiota bacterium
ATTTTTATTATAGAATTATTACTAAAATTGCTAGCCTATCGGTTACTATTTTGGCGCAACGGTTGGAATGTCTTTGATTTCCTTGTGATCGGTATCGCTCTTGTGCCAGCTTCAGGGAGCCTGAGTATTCTTAGAACTCTCCGAGTGTTGAGAGTGTTGAGACTCTTAAGTATTATTCCTTCCCTTAGAAAAGTTGTCATGGCATTTCTTCATTCTATTCCCGGACTCTTAGGGGTCATGGCTGTCATGGTCATTTTCTTTTACGTTTCATCGGTCTTGGCCACCAGCTTTTTTGGTGAAGCGTTTCCAGAATGGTTTGGAAACATAGGCTTGAGTTTATATTCGCTTTTTCAAATCATGACCCTTGAAAGTTGGTCCATGGGAATCGTAAGGCCAGTGATGAAACTCTATCCCTGGGCTTGGGCTTTTTTTGTTCCCTTTATTATTATAGCCACCTTTACCATCTTAAACTTGTTTATCGGTATCATTGTTAGCACCATGCAAGAGCTTTCCACTGAACAACTCACTAAGCCTACTTCTGCCAATGAACCAAACCCTGCAGAACTTCTCAATAGAATCGAAAGTGACTTGGCCGATTTGCGAATCCAACTAAATAAGGCATCTTTAGATCGTGTTACTCACCAAGTCAAAAGCTCTGAATCAAAAGACCAAACATAGGCCATCGCTTAAGAAAAAATCCCTCATTTTAATTGCCATTTTTATAGCAGCTTTATTGCTGCCCTTGCTCGGACTTACCACTTTAATGCCGTTTGTTTTTTCACTGGCCGATACTTTTAAGCAACTGGGTTATTGGACACTCTTACCTTTTATCATCGTTTCTGGCATACTCATTGGTCTAGCTATCATGCCTTCCCATTTAAGCTCTGCCTTAGCCGGCTTTCTTTATGGCCTACCACTTGGACTATTGGCTGCTTTGTCATCTGTCATCATCGGTTCATTAGTGGGTTTTACTCTAACTAAAAAAACCACCAAGACCACGCTCAGAGAATGGCTGGACCGTTCGCGACTCGCCAGCTTACTCGCTCAAGAACTTATAGATTCAAACTTTAGAAAGTGCCTCACCGCTATCACCCTCTGTAGGTTACCCCCTCAGGTTCCTTTCGCCTTAGGCAATATTGTTGCAGCCAGTAGTGGCGCAAAACTCCTGCCATTTATACTGGGAACTCTTCTAGGTATGGCTCCTAGAGTTTTTCTACTTGTATGGACGGGAAGCACCTTATCTACTTGGAATCCCGAAATGGCTATACCGCATAGTCTATACTTATCCTTGGTCGCCGGAGCAGCCGGCTTTGGTATTCTTATTCTTTGGAGTTCAGTTCTGCTTAAAAAATACATCGCCGCCAGTGAGCTCACAAAAGCACCGGCAACTAATCACTAAGCTTACTTCACAGCATATAGAGAGAGTAGCACTACAGCGAGTGTAGCTAGTTTGAGGTATCCACAACTCCGCTTACCAGGCAAGCCTAAGAGAACTGTCCTTCTTCTCAATCGCTTCGCGTAATTTCAGTAACGCCTGATTTTGTAATTGTCTCACTCTTTCACGTGTAATAGAGAGCCTTTCTCCAATTTTGTCTAGCGTCATGACTTTTTCTCCGCTCGCCGGGAAGCGAAGGCTCAATATCGTTTTCTCTCTGACATTTAGTTCATCCCAGACACTACTCGCTACTTCATTGAGATTATCTTGCATCAGAACTAAATAGGGATCTTCAGCATTTTCATCCTCTATCGTCTCGCCGATCTCATTAGCATGATCCTCTCCCAAGACAGCGTTTAGCGACACAGTCGAAGTAGAGACCCTTTTTAAATGGGTCAGCTTTCTAAGTGAGATCTTGAGCTCCTCTGACAGTTCTTCATCTGTCGGATCGCGCCCGAGCTCATCGGCCAAATGCATGGATAAACGCCTCATTTTCGCTAACTTCTCCACGACATGGATAGGTAAGCGGATTGTTTTGCTCTGGTTCGACAAAGCTCGCTTAATCGCCTGCTTTATCCACCAAGCAGCGTACGTGCTGAATCTAGCTCCTACTTCAGGATCAAATCGATCGGCAGCTTTCATGAGTCCCATATTTCCCTCGGATATTAAATCGAGGACTGGAAGCCCCAACCCTGAATATTGGTTGGCAATTTTAATGACCAAGCGCAAGTTACCCTTGATAAGGGTTTCCCGGGCTTTGCTATCCCCTCTTTGGAGACGTTTACTAAGCTTGATGACTTCTTTATGCGTTAATAAAGGGATGACCCTTATTTCCTCTAAATAAGTAGCTAATGCACCTTCCTGATCGTCCAATTTCATCGCTCCTAACTTTCTGCTTTTACCACGTATGGATACGTAATTCACATACCATCACTCACAAGTCGAGTAGTGTGTTAATTATCTGGTAGGACGCCCAAACGGCCTTTTTATTCGATATTTATTCACTGGATTCTACTATCTTTTGGATCCTTTAGATTCATTTTCCTGCCAAGAAAATGGCCCTATTTATCATTTCCACTCGTATTCAATTTGAAATCCTCTGCATCCTGTCTAATCTTTTTCTTTGTGGGCACGCATCAAGGAAGAAAAAATGAAAACAAACATTGTAGGAATTGGCATATTATTTTCTCTACCCGTGTTGGCTTGGGGACTTGATAATGACGGAAATGGCGTATCCGATGTCTGGGAAGACATCTATGGCATAGCCCCTCTCACATCCGATACTGATGCAGATGGCTATACCTATGTAGAGGAATGTCGATTAGGAACCGATCCCCATGACTCGAATAGTCCTGGAACGAACTGGTTTCGCATCAAAGTGCAAGCGAGCCTCCTCCAACCCGTTATCCATCTTGAGATCGACACCAATAGCACCATCCAATATCAACTTCAAAGCTCATGGGATTTATCTCCAGGAAGCTGGACGGCAGAAGGAGACCCCTTTCCTGGAGATGTTGCAACCATCCTAATGGAACCCATCCAAGACCTTGGTTTAAAAACAACTCAATTTTGGAGAATCCAGGGACTCGGTGGACTAGCTGACATGGATGGCGACCAGCTCGATTCATGGGAAGAAATGGCCCTTGGTACCAACCCTATCAAGTTTGATAGTGATGAAGACAGGCTCTCTGACAGTATTGAGTTCCTCGCTCAAACTAACCCATTAAGTAATGCTGATGGCGATAGCGATTCCCTAGCTGACGATTGGGAAATGTATTATTTCGGAAACTTTACACGTGATGGCACACTCGACTTTGATGGCGATGAGATAAGTGATGGCGCAGAGTTTGCCCTAGCGCTAAGCCCCGTAAATGGCGATACCGATGGAGATCGCATCACTGATGACTTCGAAATTAATAATAGTATGGATGCCAATGTGGCCAATGTCGTGGGCGCTAATGGGGAGATAGATGAGTCCAGTTTACCGAGTAGCGCATTTATTGTAGATACGGATCAAGAAGTAGGGTTTACTCATACAACGATCCAGGCGGCCCTTGATGCTGTGGCTTCGGACTACCAATTGATCATTGTTCGAGAGGGTATTTATCCTGAAAATTTAGTTATTAGCAATCCATATTCGGTTGCGTTGATATCTCAAAGCGGTGCTCAGACGACCACCATCATTGGTTCGGACACCACTCAGCCTGTACTCTATACCCTGGCAACTTCTCGTGTCGCCATCGACGGCTTTACCTTGGCTAATGGTAAGGAGGGTTTAGTGGTCCAATCAAGCGGCTCTGTCTTTTCCAGGCTGGTGATCAAGGACTGCGCAACCGATGCGCTGACTCCCTTATACTGTCTGAGAGATGACAATGAATTCAATCGAATCCTTATTGCTAACACAACCACAAGGCTCGGTGCCATCTATTTAAATAGCGCCCTCAACACAATCCTCCGACATGTCACGCTTTTCGGTAATTTTGGCACGGATAGTCCAGCCCCAGTAGGCCATGGCTTGTATTTGCGAGGTAATTCCGTTTCTAATCCAACTTCCGTGACCATTGAAAATAGTATTTTGTGGAATAATCCTTTTGATCCAACTGGAGCAAATGAAGTTTATATAGAAGGTGCTTATGTTACAACCAGCCAATCAGACAGCATCATCAAAGGCGGCTTCGGTGGTGCACTTAATACTGACCCACTCCTCCAGCTAGGTAGCGATGGATTCTTAACAGCAGCTCCTGCAGCGGATGTGCTCAATCAAATCACCAGCACCGAAAGTGAATTGGATATCCTCATGACAGAACTACCCCCTGGCAATCTGAATGATCTGGGAGCTGAGGAATGGCAATGAATTTTAGAGCATGTTTGTCGTACGCCGGTTCAGCCCGGATATCCAGGTAGATTGAAGTATTCCTAGATTTTCCGCCGGATTGATCTACTCATATCCATATGGATCCAAGCACCAAGCGGCTAGACAAGCCTCTAAGCTTGCACCGGTGAAACCAGAGATCGACAGGTGGATAAGGCACTCTTGCCTCGTTGTTTGAAAATATACCAACATGCTTTCTAGTACCCTTACTCTAAAGAATGGCAGGTATGATGATCTCAACGGAAGACAATATCATCTTCTGTATCAAACATTTGATCCACCCCCGCAGAAGTAAGTGAGAAATGCTTTTTATCACGGAGACTATAGCGGATAGGGGTGCCCCAGGGATCGGCGGCAGAACGATCTCCTTCAATCTTCATAGTATGCGCGTTGATCCAATTCGAAAAACCTTCTTCACTAGGCAGAATACCCAGGGTTTTCTCCATCATAAGTGCTTTACCGATCTGCACTAATTGATAGCGAGCCAGTGAATCATTCGCTTTCTCCACCATCTCATCATGGTTTTGGATCTGCGTGATGGAAACGCTGCTAATGATGGCCAGGACCACCAACATTTCTAATAACTTCATATTTACTAAAATCGTTTAAAAAACTATCGGCTTTAGTAAAAGAATGCATTATTTGAAATTAATAAGGAGAAAGTTAAACTTCCACCTCCCGTCCTTGAGATAAGCATGTCCCATGCATATTTTTTAATTGCAGAAACTTTTAAATAAAAATTGCACAATCGCGTTATTGTGGTACATATTTTTGCTATTGATATTGAATCTCATAAATCACTATCAATAACATTCAGTAAAATTAATGTAGTAGCCCTTCATTAAACATTACCCTAATTAAACTAAACAACTAAAAGAGAGAATATATGATAAAATTAAATCATTCAGCGCCTGCTAAATCCAGACGCAGTAAAAAGGGTCTAACCCTTATCGAGCTACTAGTCGTGCTCGTCATTCTAATCGGAATTGGAGGACTTCTGGTTCCAACCATCAACAATGCCCTCACCCGCACTCACGTATCCTCGTGTGCCACCACCTTCCCCGAAGTTCACCAGATGATGCAAAGAGTGCAGTTAGAATTCGGTGAATTTGGTACAGATTTTGATTCTGGAATCGACCAAGATGGCACTGCAGTAAATGGAACTAACTTTGAGGCTCTTAGCGCTGACCAGGCAGCTGCCCTGGCTGCTGTCGGAATTACAAGTGTCATAGACCATGATGCAGCTGCAACCGCAACTGGATTTAATGTCACCTTTAACATTAATCCTGATGGTGATCCAGCTCGCACTTTGGCTGACGGGGAAAATGTTATCACACTTACACAAGATCAAGCTCAGTCCATCTTCCTGGATCATGATGGGGTGGCCGACAAATATGTATGGTTCGGTATCGGTCGTGATTGGTCATTACTGGGTAGTTTAGCTCCAGAACCTCCAGTGCACTTTGGTGATACTGCAGGATTATTGCCTGATGAAGTGCACTCACGTTTTGGAGTCGTTTTCCAAGTGGCAGATGCTGATGGTGATTTTGAACGAGCTGAGTTCAAGCGTGTGAGCTATAGTCTAGACGGAGCCGACTTCGAAACAGGGGACAACCACATCGAAGTTTACTGGGAAGAAGTTTCCGGACAGTAAGTATTTGATTTTATTGTTGTCACACGCTGCGGCAGTTTCAGCTGGTTAGCTCTGATAACATCGCGCATAATCAATTGAGTTATGTGAAAAGCTTTTGGGAGCGTCGTTTTGCGGACGCTCCCTTTTGCTATTTGCATTGCTGATTGTGCAATCTCGGCTACTTTACTTGCCATGAAAGAATTCCGCGTGACCTCTATTCAATCTTTCGCCTGCGGTGCCCGAGCCTGTTACCGCGGTCTTACCCTAATCGAATTGCTCGTGGTGCTTATAATCCTTATTGGCATAGGTAGCATACTTATCCCCACTCTTTCTAGCGAAGTCACAGTCCGTGGAGCAGATGGTGAGAGCCGCGAGGCTTCTGAAGTGGTTACTCTGCAGACCATGCGCACTATTCGCGAAGCACTCATTGGCACAAGCACTACTGATCTAGGGTACCGTAGAGATCTCGGCACTCTACCCAGCCGAATAGGAGGGTTGGTTGAGAATATAGATGGTGAACTTGATTTTTCACCCTCCACCGGACGCGGCTGGAATGGACCCTATCTTCAGCACGAAGGCATACGCTACAACGCGTTTATTGAGACTGGTGATGATTTTCCTACGACACCTGCTGCTATCTTCAATGACCCCGCCATGCTGGATGGCTGGGGGAAACCCATCCTTCTGCAGCAGCCGGATACCTTAAATGCCCGCCTTGTCTCTGCTGGTCCTAACCGCATCCTGGAAACAGATGCCACCGACCCTACCGATTTTGACCGCGGCGACGACATCATCGTTTTCCTTCTCACCGCCGACCCCAATTTGTAAGTCTATCATGAAATTTCTCTCATACAGTAATTGGTTGAAAACGCTCAGGGCAAGAAGAGGTCTTACCTTAGTGGAACTCCTGGTCGTTCTCAGTATCATCGCCGTGCTTTCTACAGTGGCCTTGCGCAGTATGGTAGGAGTGCTCGACCAAACCAACTATGAGGCCAACCTTACGCAGCTCCAAGAAGTAGAAATAGCGGTGCTTGGGGACGAAGACGTAGCAGGCTTTCTCGGAGATATAGGAAGACTTCCACAAATTGTCGGCAGTATTCCGGAAACGCAACTTTCCGAGCTCTGGGATCCAGGCCTCTCTTCCTACTCCATCAATACGCCTTCCGGTGATAGTGAAGTCAGGTTAGGCACTGGATGGCGTGGCCCCTATCTCAACCTGGGGTTGACTCGCAGTGACCTCACCGATGGCTTTGGGCGACCCTTCGTATTCTATCAAGCTGACGGAAGTAATGCGGATGACCCCGGTGAAAGCATTGCCGCTATCCAAAGTCTTGGAGCATCAGGCACCACTGGAGGCGTCGATTATGAAGAAGATGTTACCGTTATTTTCCAAGACAGCACTTCTAATCTTTGGCAAAGTGACCTGATGATCACCGTCGTCAGAGATAGCAGTAACATCGAACTTGCCGATGGCGCCAACCTCATCGTTCGTGCTTACGGCGCAAATGGCTCCGGAGGCATCCATACAGTGGTGGAAGAAAAACTCGTCATAACCAGCGACTTACCTTCTCAGGACTTCACTCTTTCCGATCTTCCTCACGGAGCCAAGGTCTTACGTGCCTATCAGGATAATGATAACCCTTCAACCAAAGATACGGCCATTACCACAACTTCATCGGAACGAAAATCCCCCGCTACAACCATTGTTTTGGGTCGCTTGACCGGAACCATTACCTTAACTCTTTATTGATATCACCTTGATCATGATCCAATCACTCAATCGCCGACCTGACCGCACTTATCTCATTGAAGCGGGAGACCAGCGCTTTCGTGTAGACCTGAGGCGCAAGGAGGGAAGCTTTGAAGTGGCTCAAGTCCTATCTGGGAGACCGGGTTCCCATAAAAGTGATGCTGATTTAGGATTAGGTGACCCTTTGCTAGGTGGCTTTCGTGAAGCGGTCGATAGCCCAGGCCTTATCTCACTTTTAAAGCTGCGCCCTAAGCCAGCGCGAGAAATAGCCGTCTTGAGCGACAAGATCACCGTGGTTATAAGTAATGTAGATACCTTAGCAGGTGATAACTGGCAAAGTACCGCCGAGATGGAGGCTCAAACTCTAAGTGGTCTCTCATCATCGGAGTCGGTTTCTGCGTCCTCGCGTCTGACGGCAGAACATGGACTCATGCGAGCCTGGACCATCCAAGCATCCATGCGTGACCTGGCGTCACTTAGAAGTACCCTGACAAAAGAGGCTAGAGGGTGCCGCCTTATCTCTGTCGGACATCCCGGCGGAGTAAGAATCAACGCCCCGAATGGTCAACTAGAATCATGGCCGGAATTTGCTCTTTTTCACGCTCCAGGTGGAGAACGTATTAACCTGCGGTCTTGGAATGGTGCGAACGCTCTGAAAGAAGCGCTTGCTGATCCAGAGGTCACCAACGGCCTTCTTCCTACTCACGGACCGGCCACTATCCTGCTTGCCACCAAAGATAAGTTTGAAAATCAACAAGGGTATAACTGGTTGGACTTATCAAAAAAAGAAGCACTTGCTACTTGGGCTCATGCCCTAGCCAAGGCCTGTGATCCACTGAGCGGCCGCATTCTGGGCATGCCCCTTATTTCAGTTCCCAAACCTCCACCTAGCACCACCACTCTCGTAGCTTCCTCTGCGGGTTTTGCCGCCGCCATACTCTTGATTTTAGGGACTCACTACTTGCTTACGAAACAAAGCACGACTCATCTAAAGGAAGATCTAACCGCCCTCCAGGCCCCAGCTCAAAAGCTAGCTTCTGATAATAAAAGAATCAACGAACTGCGAACTGAATTAAAAGCGATCGAGGAAGAATTGACTGGCGTCGACAATAGCAATGAAATTGACGTGTTAGCTCACCGCAAACGCATCACCGCTCTACTCCAAGGTGTTTCTTCAGGAGCAACAGTTAAAGAAGCCGTTATTTTAAAGATCTCTCCCGACGAAGGACTTGATACGGTGCTCAGTGGCGTGGCTACCACCTTCAATGCACCCCAGGGCTTAGCCCGTCAAATAGATGAAAACCTAGCCTCTTACGGCTGGCGAGCCTCCCTTTTTCGTCGCACAGCCAAATTGCTTCGTGACGATGGAGGCCCATGGAGTTATGAGATTCGACTCACCCCCGGTCGTCCTGTTCTCAAGAATGTTATAGAAAAAAACGACGAGAATAATCCGGACGCAAACAAAAAAGAAGATACTGCCGGCTATCCACTTCTCAAGGAAACATCGACCGCTCAATTTAAACCACACCTACATGCACCATGAAAAATCTGAGTGCTCGCGAACGCATCATTGTAACAGCTCTACCGGCAGCCTTGGTTCTCATGATCTACTATTTTTTTGTCGCCAGTCCTGCTAACAAGGAGATTGAGAGACTCCGCCGTCAGATCGATACCGCCCAGACCAGAGTTCCTTCCTCACTGCGACTGGCTAATACTGCCAAGGAATTAAAAATGTTATTAACGGAAGTGAATGTGAAGCGTCAAAAAATACGCGAGCGAGAAGAGCGTAGAAATCAGTTGCTAGCCTATTGGACAAATGCTGAGGCGAAAGCCCTTAGTGGTCAAAAAATTAGCGATCTGATCGCGGCCAATCAGGTAGTTCTTGTCGAAGAAATGATAGCCGAAGATGAGGATCGCAAAGCTTTTGCCCAGATTCTTGATTCCTTGCCCTCCGCTGAATTATGGCGGCTCAGGCTAGCGGGTAGCTACGATGCCATACGTCGTACTATCTTAGATCTAGGCGAAACAGATCTTCCGATTATACCTGCAGCCATCGAAATGGAACCGCTCGTAGAGGGCAATAAAAGTATTCACCTTTGGAACCTCTGGATTTGCCGATGACCAACATTTCTCATTCATCTTCTGACATGAATGCAAAGCCATTTCTTGAGCGCCTTTTGCAATCCCTTCTAGATCTCCAGGCTTCCGATCTGCACCTCGCTTCAGAACATCGCCCCCTTTTCCGTGTTCACGGCAAGCTAAGGGACGTTGACTTCTATCCCGAAAAGCTCACTGAAAAACAGCTGGAAGATATTGCCATGCAACTAGCAGGAGGAGCCATCGAATCCCTCATTCCCAACTCTGGAGCCCTCGACGGTGCTTTGACCGGGGGAGCAAACTCCGAAGGACGGTTTCGTTACAACATCTATCGCCGGCTACCCGGCTATGCCATCGCCTTAAGACGGCTGGAGAATGAATTTCGAACTCTACCCGAACTTGGATTACCCGAGTCGTTACTCAGTTGGTGTGACTTACCAGACGGCCTCATTCTAGTGGCTGGCCCTACGGGATCGGGCAAGAGCACCACTCTTGCCACACTCATTGATCATATCAACAAAACGCGCCCCGTCCATGTCATCACCATTGAAGATCCCGTCGAGTATCTTCATGTCTCAGACCAGGCTCTGGTCGATCAGCGCCAAATCGGAACGCATGCCCCCGATTTCCAAAGCGCCCTGGTCTCCTCCCTGCGACAAGACCCCGACGTCATTCTCGTAGGTGAGATCCGCGAGCGCGAGACCATCAAAACGGCTATCACTGCATCTGAAACGGGTCACCTCGTCTTTGCTACAGTTCATGCCCCGGATTGTGCAGGAGCCATCCAAAGAATCGTTTCCGTCTTTCCTCCAGACGAACAACCGGGAGTCTTACGCCAACTCAGTATGAATCTCCGTGGGGTGCTCGCGCAACATCTCGTTGCCGCAGACGGACCCTCCGCCAGCGAGAATCATGATTTTGGCGAGCACAAAAGGACTCGCGTCCTCTTGAGTGAAATTCTTCAAATCACGCCAGCAACCGCCAACTTAGTGGCCAAAGCCCAGTTTGTTCATCTCTCCTCCAGTATGGAGACCGGTGCTCGCCACGGGATGCAAACCTTAGAACAAAACCTATTGAGCTGGATCCAGTCGGGTCATCTTTTGAAAGCAACCGCTCTATGCCATACTCGAAACCCTAAAGTTCTGGAACAACGCCTTGCTCGCGAAGAATCGGAGAAAGCCGCACAGTATTTGAATCCATCCCGTCGTGCTTTCTAAAGCGTTATGAAACAAGAGACCTCAACTTCTATGAATGCGTCCAGTCCTCATGTCTATAACGCACCTCCCACAACAGAGACTGAAATCCTCGATTTAGAGACTATCAAATTCGATCCAAGCTGGGCGTTGCGCATACCACCCAGTCTCATGATTCGCCGCCGCTTTCTTCCGCTTCTACTGCTTGATAAGATCCTCTATGTCGCAGTAGAAAGGTCTCTGGATGATAACTCCCTGCGCTTAATCCAAAGACTCTCCGGCTGTGAGATCCTGACTGTTTTGGCAACTGGAAATTCCATCCGCTCCTTACAGTCCAAGCTCTTTGGAGATCTTCGAGACGCTGTTTTGCTCGAACGGCCCATCATGGACTCTGCCTCTGTGAGACCGGAACAATCGGAAGCTTCACCCGAGGACGCTGTCGAAATCTGTAATCAACTGCTCAAAAGTGGCATTTTGCGGAAAGCTTCCGACATTCATTTTAATGTATTGCGCGAAGGCGAAGTGCAAGTTCGCCTGCGTATCGACGGCGTTTTGTTTGATGACATGATTCTCCCCTCCACACTTCGCCTTCCTGTCTGTAACCGCATCAAGGTATTAGGTGGCTTAGACATCTCCGAAAAACGTGCCGCTCAGGATGGATCCTTTCGCTTTGAACCGGGTCAAGGGCTCCATCCCATTGAGGTTCGTGTAGCCACCATACCAACACGCCACGGAGAACGCATCACCCTTCGACTTCTTGCACGCGAAGAAGGGATGCTAAATCTCAACACGCTTGGATTCCTCAGTCGCCACCAAGACCTCTACGAGCGGGCCATTACCCTGACTCATGGCATGATTCTGATTACCGGACCCACAGGTAGCGGAAAAAGCACTTCACTCTATGCCGGACTCAAATATCTGCTATCTAAAAAAGCCGTCAACGCCATGACCGTAGAAGACCCCATTGAGTATGAAATCGAGGGCGTGACTCAAACCGAGGTAGATGCCAAAAAAGAAAAAATCTCTTTCGCCAGTTCCTTGCGCAGTATTCTCCGTCACGATCCTGACGTTGTCATGCTTGGAGAAATTCGTGACCGGGAAACCGCTGAGCTCGCCGTACGTGCTTCTCTTACCGGCCACCTGGTTCTTAGTACTTTGCATACCAATACCGCCGTCGGTGCCGTAACCCGTCTGATTGACTTGGGGGTCGACAATTTTCTCATTGCCTCGGTATTGCGTCTCGTAGCCGCGCAGAGATTGATTCGCCGGCTATGTTCTCACTGTAGCCAAGTGGATGTCATCTCTACTGAAGAAGCGCATGCTTTACAAAATCCAAATCTTGAGGGTCAGCCTTGCTGGCGTCCCGGTGCTTGTCTTAAGTGTGCAGGGCGTGGCTACATTGGCCGAACAGGGCTCTTTGAATTTTTACCAATTGGAGCGGATGAAGCAGAAATTATTAGTGGAAAGACAGGAACTCACTCATTGGAAGCAAGCTTAAATACCAAGGGACAACAACAGGAAAATTTCTCATTGCGCGAGAACGGAATTGAAAAAATTCTTGCGGGACAGACCACGGTAAAAGAAGTGCTCACGGCCACTTTGGAGTTCGCTTAAAGAGAAGGGATCAAGGGGAAGGATAGATCATGACAACGTACGAATACACAGCAGTAACCGCAAGCGGAGAAAACATTGAAGGACGTCTTCAAGCTGAATCCGAAGAGGATCTTCGCTGGACCCTCATGGAGCGCGGTTTGCAACCAAGCCGTATGTCTCAAGCTGCTCCTGCTCCAAAATCTATCTACCTCTCGCCGGGTCAATGGCTTAGTGCCCGTTCCGTCCATATCGAACTATCCCTACGCCAAATCTCCGTCATGTTGCGCAGTGGATTGACTCTTTTAGCATCTGTCGAGACCATCATCGAGCAGCCGCCTTCCAGAGCCGTCAAACAGGTTTATGAACAAGTGCGCCAGAAACTAGAAAATGGCTCTTCTTTCGCCGAGGCCTTATCTGACCACAAATGTTTCCCTGTCAGTGTGGTATCTATGGTTTCAATGGGAGAAGAAAGCGGAAACTTAGATACAGTGGTCGAGCGCGGCTCTCTTACCATGGAAACGCGCCGCCGGAATCGCGCCGCCTCTCTTACCGCTCTTTTTTATCCCGCCTTCACCTTTCTCTTCGCCTTAGGCATTTGTGTATATATGATTCTGGCTGTCATTCCGCCTATGAGAAGAGCTCTAGAAGCACTTGGACGTCCCCTGCCTCCGATTACGCAATCTCTTATGGATATTGCCGACTTCTTTTCCACCTGGGGCGTTACCGTTGGGGTAAGCCTTCTCATCTCCATAATTGTATTAGTGCTCCTCTGGCTTTGGCCCCCAGGGCGTCTTGCCATTGACAGGTTCCTGTTACGCCTGCCTCTTATTGGAACGATTTTTCGCACTAGCGCCACCGCTTTATTTGCTCGCTCTATGGGAACTCTCTTAAGCAGCGGCATTGCCATCGTAGAAGGGTTGCGTATCATGGCGAGCCTTCACAATAATCACTATCTTTCTGCCGTGGTAGAATCAGCGAGGCGCCGCATTCTTGAGGGAGGCACTCTGGCGGAGAGTTTATCCAAACCCCATGCTTACTCCCCCATGATGATTAAAATGGTCAGTGTAGGGGAAGCCTCCGGAAATCTGGAAGAAACTCTGGAGCACGTGGCCGACTTTCATGAAGACCGGCTGCAAACCCTCATCAAACAACTTAGCACCATGATAGAGCCAGCTATTATACTCCTTGTCGGAGCACTCGTTGGATATGTTTATGGGGCTTTTTTTATGGCACTCTACGGCGCCATGTAAAGGACAAATCAGAGTATTGCAAATGTTCCTAACCCATGTTTTTAATTATTTTATGACCACCCCAAAATACCTATCCATAAACCTAAGTAGCCTACCATTACTGACTTCTGGCTTGTTCTCACTGATTTTCCTAACTTCACTGACACTTATTGCCCAAGAAGATACCGGAGCAGACCCCACCAGCGTCTCCACCGAAATGGAAGAAGTCCTACGTGCTCTGCGTGCCAGCGAAATAGATGAGGATGATGATCAGAATGAAGATGATGAGGATGAGTATGCAGAAATTGTCGGATTAATCGTAGGATCCAACCAAGATTTCGCGCACATTATACGAATTGAAGACGAACTCTATGGCGTTCAAGATGGCATCGACGTTTCCCATAGAGGAAAAGATTATCGCGTCAAAACAATCACCATCTCTAAAATTATTCTTGAAAATAAAAAAAGTGGCGAAGAACTCATTCTTTACACAACTCTCTGGGCGGCACCCCAAAACCGGATTCTGGATGTCCCACCTGACCAACAGAAAGAAATTGCCCTCATTAACATGAGCAATGTATCGCTTTTCGGAGTGACCCAAGCCATCAGCTACGTAACCGGAGCCCAGATAGCTGTCTCCTCAGAAGCTCGAGGAGTCTCTGTAGGCCTATCTCTGGAGAACGTAAGTACTTCCGAGGTTCTTGATGCTTTAGCACTCACCCACGGTCTTTATGTAACCAAAGTTCCCAAAACAAACATTATTCGTCTTCATACGAGCCAGGAATATGCCCGTGATGCTGATTCATTCTTTGAGGAACAAACCGAAGTCTTCACCCTCAAATACCCTAACGCTCGCGACATCGCCCTTTCCATACGTGATTTATATGGAGACCGCGTGCAACTGGCAAGTCAACTCGACGATAGCGATGAACCTGGCGAGTATTTAAATGAAGATCTAGAACAACGTTTGGATCGCTTTGACACCATAGACACGCGAAGCCGTGGTTTCGGTTCAACTGATCAGGGAGGCAGCTCAAACACCAGTAATAACAATAACAATAATCGTTTCTCACGAAACTCCAGAAATAACCGAATTAATAACTTTACTACCAGATCGAATCAGAGTGATAGAGAAGAGTTTGTGGATCGCATCGAACTTGGAGATGACCTTTCAGCTCAAGAGATCGCCACTCTGGTAAATGACCCAGAGGCCCTAAAAAAATTGATTCAGGCTCGCGCGGATATTTATGTCACGGTTATCGATCGAATCAATAAACTCATGGTGCGCACTAGGGATGACAAAACCATGAAAGAAATTGCCGCTCTCATCCAGGAACTAGATGTGCCCTCTCCCCTTGTCCTGCTCGAAGTCCGCATTTTCACTGTAGAACTCGAACGAGGTCTGGACACCGCTTTCGAATGGAGTTGGAGTGAAGCGGGCTCATCAACCTCCGCCAGCTTCGCCCCGGGCGGCACAGTAACCAATCCCACTCTGGCCTTTACGGCGCTGGATGAGCGTTTCAGTGCCGCGATGAGTCTCTTACAAGATAAGGATCGACTCACTGCCCTCGGCCAGCCAACTCTACTCATGGTAAACAACGAAGTAAGCCGCATTTTTATCGGCGAAGAAATTCCCGTGCTTACGGATATCACGGGCAGCGAAACCATCGCCACAGATGCCGCTGTCATCCAGTCCGAAGAATCCGTTGAATATGAAAGGCGTGCGGTTGGATCTACGCTCCTCATCACTCCCAACATCAATGATGACCGTACGGTGACCTTGCGTATGCTACAAGAAGAATCCAGCATCCGGCGTAATGGCGCAAATGTTCTTATTCCCGATGGGGGTACCTTTGTTGAGCGCTCAGTAGATGTCGTCACAGAACAATCGGCTTCTGGCACCTTTGCCGCTAAAGACGGACAAACCATCGCCGTTGGCGGTCTCATTCGCGAACAAATAACCGAAGATGTGTCACAAATTCCCTTACTCGGGGATATTCCACTGATAGGCTTGGCGTTCCGAGGATCCGCTCGAGGCCGCCAACGTGAAGAGATTATCATTCTCATGACCCCACATATCATTTCCACTCCGGGTGAAGGAGCCGCTATCAGCCGTAAAGTCATTGAGAGTCAAGAAAGCTTACACCCACTGCTGCCTGAAGCAAAAGGTAGCCTAAAACTCTTCAAGGGACGCAATGTCTTAAAACCTTCAACCGATGAACTCGATTGGGAATCTTATTGGGCGCCCAGACTACGTGGTGATTATGACACGGAAAGCGGTGACATCCAAATACGTCAAGCTGAACAAGTCGAGGTACCTCAGCAAAACAACCTTCAAGAATTACTGAAACTTGAGGCCGAAATTTTGGCGGAAGATAATCCCTGAGAGGTAACCCGCTTCAAAGCCATCATACCAAGTGTTTGGGATCTTTCATCTACAGTTCCTTTTCAAGTATTGCTCATGGCGGGGATAGAGTTATAGTTTATAAAAGTATGTTCCATTGTTATCCAAGACTTCTGGCTGGCTTCTGCTTCTTGTACGCGAGCTCTTTATGCCACGGTCAAGAGATCTATGTAACGATCCCACCACTGAAATATTTTGTTCAAGAAATTACCGCTGAAGCGCAGAATGTTGGTGTGGTCTTGGCGCCGGGACAAAACCCTCATTCCTACTCACCGAGCGCTAAACAAATTGCCTCGCTTACTAGAGCCAAACTCCTTTTCACCACGGGTGTCCCTTTTGAAGAACATTTTATTTCTAAAATCAAAGGAAACTCATCTACGCTCAAGATAATCCCAACCGATGAAAAACTACCCAAGAGAAAATTCACCCATCATGAAGCTCATGATCACGATCACCACCACCATCATGATCATAAAGGTAATTGTATTCATGCGGATTGGGACCCTCATATTTGGATGTCTCCGCAACTAGCCATTAAACAATCCCAAGCGATCTTAGATGCGTTGGTTATCTGGAAACCTAGCAAAAAAGAAGTTTACCAAGCCAACTTTAAGGCATTAGAAAAAGAGCTAAACACCTTACATGATTTTCTAGCAACTGAATTGAGTCCTCTCAAAGGCAGCTCGCTTTACGTCTATCATCCAGCTTTCGGTTACTTTGCCGATGCTTATGGGCTGGAGCAAAAAGCCATCGAAGTACAAGGGAAGCAACCTACCGCTAAGCAACTGAAGACCCTTATTGAGCAAGCTAAAAGTGATCGGGCTCAAGTGATCTTTGTTCAAAAACAGTTTCCTACTTCAAGTGCTCAAACCGTTGCAGATGCTATCCAAGGTGTCGTAATCCCTCTTGATCCTTTATCCGCTGATTACCTTTCCACCTTGAAAAAAATTGGCACCACCATATCTAAGAATTTTACCAAGTAGTGTAGGGCAATCACTTCAAGCGTTACTCGTTTTTCATCGATACCCCAAACGCACGATAACGTCCGAAAAGTTTCGCACAAAAGGAAGAGTGACACTGGGAAAATTTAGACGAGATATATTGCTTGAATGAAAGGATTGATAGAACCTACATCGCTTATTTCCCCTGGACCCTCCCCTCCTCCTATCAAGTCGGAGGGTGACGTAGGGGGGAGCCGGAGGGTGACAAAGTGAGTTACGGGCGGATGATTAAGGCGTAGTCAGAGAGGGTGAGATAACTCACGAGTTTTGTGATGCTCAGAAAACGGAGAGTTTAACTACAAAAAAGGTCTTTCGGGTTGAGAGGATTATCCTGCAAAGATTTGCCATTTTCTAAAATTCCCTAACCCGCCCGCGGTCCCACGAGTTGATCGAGGGACCCAGGTTAGGTTGATGCTTTTCAATGCCTATTTGGCCCATAGGCCGATGTTATCCAGGAAGAGGTCATCTTCATCATTGCTGGCATCACAGCGGAATCGAATGCGCGTTTTCTTGGTCAACTTATATCCCTTAATCACCAGGGATTCGAGATAGACTCTTCCATCATCCAGGAAATCCACATCCTTGACAAAAGTAACCACTCTCTCGTAGGTCTTGCCTCCATCAGTGGATAGTTGCAGCCAGAAGTCTTCACCTTCTTCAAAGCTCTCCACTTGGTAATCAAATTCCACGATCAGTTCGGTGTAATCACTTAGATCTAAATTCTTGGTAGTCAGAACCGAGGAGCTCGAGTTATCCTGCAGATTCACCACAGTCGTCCCATCGACATAGTTCCCTGAATTGTCCAGGAAGCAGTCCACTCC
>JBCCXA010000050.1 GCA_039192515.1 Verrucomicrobiota bacterium
ACATTCCTGAGGAGTGAATGATTCGAACGCTTCAACAACAGCCTCAAGTAGTTCCTGCCAAGTTCTCTTTGCAGCTTGTCGTAAGTGAGTTTTGAATTTGGCAAAGGCCATTTCAATGGGGTTAAGATCTGGACTGTAAGCGGGAAGATAAACGAGCTTTGCACCCACTGCCTCAATAGCCTCTCTAACACCGTTGACTTTATGTGCAGGTAGGTTATCACAGATAACAATGTCATCTTTACTAAGCGTTGGGCAGAGGTGTTGGCTGATAGAGCCCACAAACATTTCCCCGTCTATAGCACCATCAATAAGCAAGGGTGCACTCAGTGCATTATATCTCAATGCCGCTAAAAAGGTGGAGCTGTTCCAGTGACCGTAAGGAACCTGGTCATGACAGCGCTCTCCTCGTAATGCTCTCCCGTAGAGGCCAGTCATTTTAGTGTTCACACCAGTCTCATCTAGAAATACAAGTTTCTGTGGATTCCAGACAAGCTGATCCCATTTCCATTGTTGACGCTTGATTGCTATATCAGCGCGTCCACGTTCGCTGGCCCGAAATGTTTTTTTAAAACTATAGCCCATCTTACACAGATGATAATGAAGTGTTGCCTGGCTAATACTTAACTTATATTGCTCATCGAGTCTCTCTCGCATTTGCTCCAAAGTCATCCCAGGGCTTTGCTTGATCCATTTGATGAGCTCTTTTTTGTATGTATGAAGTTTACTTTGGAGATGGCCTCCATGCTGTTTATAGTAAACTTCTCCTTTTTGTTTATATCTTTTCCAATATTGCCAGACTGTTGTTCTCTTAATCCCAAAGTTATGAGCTGCTTGACTTTGGCTCATTCCACCTTCAAGGGCCTGGATGACTTTATCTCTCAAATCCTTACTATATGCCTTCATCCTTAAGCTTATAATCTCAAACCTCTTAAATGTACAGCTTGTTGTTACTTAATCAGTAAATGCTCTAACTAAAACAGGAAATGAGATATGTCTGATAGTCAAAAGAATCTAAAACTTGCCAATATCTTAATGGGTATAGGCCTTATGTTACTTATCGTCCTCAGCGGGGTTGGAATAAGCGGTTTAATGGGATCAAACAGCGGTAACCTTGCTGTCATGAGCTTTTTCTATACAGCCATGATAGGACTGATCCCCTTAGGCTTGGGTTTCTCCATTGGCGCTATCTTCTGGATGATTATCTTAAAAAGAAAAGCGAATGCTGGAGACCCGACTCAAATCAAAGAACAAGCGGCTTAATTTTAAAAGATATCTTAACTAGCTTCTAAGCTTGCCTCCAGTGCTGCTAAGCACAGAGGCAACAATCTTGTCTTCCCACTTCGAGACATCCTTATCGGTCAAGGTCTTGTCTTTTGAGCGGTATATAAAAGCATAGGCCAATGATTTTTTAGAAGCATGCAATTTATCACCAGAGTCATCCTGAAATAAGTCAAAACATTTGACAGACTCTAATTCTTGGATATTGACTTTTTCGATTGCACGGAAAATATCTTGTTGCCGAACAGAACGTTCCACCTCAAAGGCAAGGTCTCTGCTCACTGAGGGATAGGAGGGCAGCGGTTGAAAACTCTTTTGCTTATAACCTTTTGAATGGTTAATCTTTAATTCTACTGCATAAACTTTCTGCTTGATATTAAAGCGTTTCAATAGGCTTCGATCTACTAAGCCAAAATCTTTTGGCACTTTAATCTCTGGAAAGGATAATGCCAAATGCTCTAAAATTCCCTTCAATGAGTAATGACTAACAAGCTTGCCTTCTTCCTCCCAACTGTTTAAACGTTCCTTGCCAGTAGCTATCAATAATAAATGTCGCTCTTCACGAAAATGACCTCCACGCGATAGGCAGACCGAGCCTATCTCAAATAAATGTAAATCTTGGTTACCCTTATCAATATTCATCTTGATAACCGTTAATGCAGACTCTAATAGATTAGATCTAAAATCTCCTAGGTCACTATTAAGAGGATTGTGTAAACTCACAGCACTACCTTGATCTTCTTCTTGAAGCGAAAGCAAACTGTAGTTAGAGATTTCATGATAGCCCAAACCGGCTAATTCATAACGCAAAAGCATTTCTCTATCGTACTTGCGGTCCGCATCGCTAGAATTACTTACAGCAATCTTTAAGCGTGACGGCACACGAGCTAATCCCTCAACTCTGGCAATTTCTTCAATAAGATCAATTTCACGCGATAAATCGACACGAAATGAAGGTATCGCCCAATTACCCTGATCTAATGATTTCAGACCAAGCGCTTCAAATATTTCCTTAACTCTAACTTCAGATACTTGATATCCTAAGAGAGCCTCAGCACGTTGATGATCCATATGAATTTCGGATAATCTATCAACAGCGGCGCTAGATTCAATGCTCTTGTGAACGACCTCGCCACCGGCTATTTCTAAAATAAGCTCAACGGCTCGCTCTCTTGCCCAATCTACCCCCTGAGGATCAACTCCGCGTTCAAAGCGATAAGAGGAATCACTGATTAAAGCTAGCCTACGAGACGTTCTTCGTACCGTCTTAGGCTCAAACTGAGCACTTTCCAGGAGAATACGTGTTGTTGAATCAGTAACTGAGCTAAGCAAACCACCCATTACACCTGCTAAGGCTATCACACCATTACTATCAGCTATGGTAAGGTCCTCTTGATTTAGTTCATAGCTTTCATGATCCAGGGCTTCAAATTTCTCTGCCTCCTTTGCTCTCCTCACGATGATTTTTTCATCAGCTAGCTTGTCTGCATCAAATGCATGAAGAGGCTGCCCATACTCAAATAGCACATAATTTGTAATATCAACTATGTTATTAACAGGCCTAAGTCCTATAGACTCTAACCTTTGCTTCATCCACTCAGGACTAGGACCAATGTGCACTCCATTTATTTCAACTGCTGTATAACGGGGACAGCCTTGCTTATCTTGAACATCAATAAGACGGCTTCCACTCTTTACTAAAGGCTCTACCTGAGGCTTAGCATAATCACGTTTTCTAGCACCACAGGCTATTAACTCACGTGAAACACCAATATAAGATAATAGATCGGATCTGTTGGGTGTCACTTCAAGTTCTAAAACTGTATCACCAAGATAAAGATCTTTCATGGACTGCCCCACCTTTGTCTCAGAATCTAGAATCAAAAGCCCCTCAGCGTCATCAGACAAACCAATCTCAGAACCAGCGCACATCATTCCCTCGGATACCTCACCTCTTAGCTTAGACTTTTTAATAGTGAAAGGCTTCGAAAATTTTTCTGAGGCGGGTATCACTGCTCCAGGCAAAGCCAAAGGAACCATATCACCTTCCTTAAAATTACTGGCACCGCACACAATTTGACGTACCTCTTGCCCATCATCAACTTGACAAAGACGGAGCCGATCAGCATTAGGATGCTGTTTAAAAGACAAAACCTTAGCAGTGACTATGTGGTCGATCGAAAAACCTGTTTCATGAACAGCTTCTACTTCTGTTCCACTCATGGTTAGTTTCTCTACAAGTTCAGAAAGCGACCAACTCCAAGAGCAATATTCCTCTAGCCAATTTAAACAAATTTTCATTCCGCCCTTTACTCATCTATAGACTCAAAAGCTTTGAGCCTGTCCCTTAAGCGTGCAGCCTGTTCATAGTTCTCTTCTTGGACCGCTGCCTCTAATTCTTTTCGTAATTGTGTAACTTCTTCAAAAATTTTAATAGCTTCCGAGCTTTTTTCGGGGATTTTCCCTGTATGTTTTCCACTCTTTTGCATCTCGGAAAGAATTTCCTTAAGGTCCGTATTAAAGAATTCGTAACAACCAGGGCAGCCTAACCGCCCTGACTTTCTAAAGTCCTCTTCACTGAAACCGCAATCAGGACAATGACCTTCTTCGGAGGCGGCTAACTCCTTCTCCTTCTCCATATTTAAAAGCATGTCAGCTAATGAAAAATTCGAAGCGTCTAGAACACCCATGTTCTTTGCACAACGTTCACATAAATCAACTTTGTACATTTGACCTCCAACAATTTGTGTCAAGAAAACAGTGGCTTTTTCGCCCTTACATTTTTCACATTGCATGATCTTCTCAGAATATCTCTGCCCCAGTTGTTGATGTTAATTGATGATAAGCCCCAATAATTTTCTTAGTCCACGTTCCTACCTTACCATTACCAATATCGCGCCCATCTACATTTACCACCGGTATGATTTCTGCCCCAGTTCCGGTAAGAAACATTTCGTCACTGACAAATACATCATAGCGAGTCATTTCTATTTCCTTTAGAGGCAATTTCATTTCACTCGCTAATTCTAATACCACTTGCCGCGTTATACCTCCCAGGCCTCCAGCGTAGGTCGGAGGTGTATACAGTGTTCCATTTTTTATAACAAATACATTATCACCCGTGCACTCTGCAACGTAACCCTCCTCGTTTAGCATAAGCACCTCTTTAACACCTGCAAGATTTCCTTCAATCTTAGCCATGATATTGTTGAGATAATTCAAAGATTTCACTGAAGGGTTTAGCCCTGCAGGGGTCGTTCTTCTGGTTGATGCAGTGATAATTTTTAACCCCTCCTCATAAAACTCTTTAGGGTAGAGCTGCAAGGATGAAGCAATAATTATAATAGAGCCCTTAGCGCATGTTGAAGGCGAAAGCCCCAAGCTCCCTACGCCGCGTGTGACTACTAAGCGAATATACCCATCTTGCATTTGATTCTGACGCAAAGTCTCTAATACGGCTTCAGATATCTCCTCATGCGAAAGCGGAATAGTAAGAAGAATTGCTTTAGCAGAATCAAATAAGCGATCTATGTGCTCTATCAGGCGAAAAACGCGCCCATTGTAAGCACGAATGCCCTCAAAAACTCCATCACCGTATAGTAACCCATGATCAAACACCGAGATCTTAGCTTGATCTTCGGCATAGAACTCACCATCAATAAAAATCTTCATACTTATCTCTTTTTTATATTTCCATCTGCTAAAATATACATAGTGGAGGCTTTATCTGCCAAGTTTTGGTCATGCGTGACAAACACAAGAGCCTTCTTTTTTTTGCTACTTAAATCAAGCAGTAATTTCATAATTATTTGGCTCGTTTGACTATCCAAATTCCCTGTTGGTTCATCCGCTAAAATTAACTCAGGATCATTAATTAAGGATCGAGCAATGGCCACTCTCTGCTGTTCCCCACCCGAAAGTTCATTTGGTCTATGTTCCATTCTTTCATACAAACCCATATGGTCGAGAAGCTCCGTAGCATCTTTTTTACACGACTTTCTAGCTAAAGCACCTGGCAACATCACATTCTCAAGTGCCGTAAGCTCAGGTAGGAGATGATACGACTGAAAAACAAATCCAACTGTTTGATTACGCCATTTGGCTAAAGTTGCTCTACTCCACTCATTAAGAGCTTGGCCTTCCCATAAATAGCTACCACGAGTGGGGCGATCCAGACCACCCAAGATATGCAACAAAGTGCTTTTACCAGAACCCGAAGCTCCACATATGGATACTTGCTCTGATTTGCTGAGCTGCATGTTGATACCATTCAATACCTTGACATCTAACTTCCTACCCATGCGATAGTTCTTTTCAACGCCTCTCAACTCAACCATTTTATTCTCCGTGCAAAGCTCTAACAGGATCTAGCCTTGCTGCCGTAATTGCTGGGATTAAAGCCGCTAACACACTTAAAACCAATCCAATTAAAGCAATCCCTGCAATCATTTCACCTTCAATCACTGCAGGCAACTGCGTAAGGCGATAAATCTCAACAGGAAAAATTTCAACCCCAAAGCATACTGTCAGGAATTCACTTATTTTATCGCGGTAATGAAGAACCAAAATGCCGCTAGCAACTCCAAGTAGTGAACCAAAAAAGCCAACAACTAAACCATAAAGTGTAAAAATGCTAGCAATTTGCTCTTGAGTAGCTCCAAGAGCTTTCATAATTCCTATCTCCTTTGCCTTCTGAACAGTCACCGTAATCAAGGTACTGCATAGACCAAAAGCCGCTACTAAAATGACAAAAAAGAGAGTAAAGAATATAAGCTTTTGCTCTACTGCAACAGCGTCAAGCATTGTCGCATTATCATCCTTCCAAGAACGTATTTGTAAAGCGGGGTCATCTAGACTTTTTAATATGGCATCTTTTATTAGATTTGCTTGGATAGGCTTTTCGAGGTGAACTTCTAAACCATGTGCTCCATCATCTAGTCTGTAGAGTTCTTGCATAAGGCCTAAGTCCAATAAAAATACATTTGCATCATAGTCTCCTAAACCACTGGAAAAAATGCCTACTATTTTATATTCGCTTGGAGCGGCAAAAGATCCTTTTAAATCTTTGCTATTGATGCCAGCTTGTTGAGTGAGTGATTGGAGGTATTCAATATTTTTGGGGGAATGGATACGGATTTTATCACCTAACCAAACTCCATTTTTCATCGCCCATATTTTCCCAACAATCACTGTGTCAAAGCCAAAGACCCATTCACCTGCCTCTAAATGTTCTTTCCCTAATCTGCTGCCTTCTTGCTCAGAATCCCATTGGCTTCCCCACAAAATAGGAGTTGTAATCCTTGAATTATACTCAGCGATAATGGGCCCACGAATATACGGCACAACACCTTCTACACCTTCAAAGCCTTGCAATGTCTCCTGCAGTTGCTCATAGCCTTGTAAATAAAAATCATTGGTCACTCTCAAGTGAGGGGTAAAACCTATCAGTTTATCTTGAAAATCACGTTCAAAGCCCTCCATCACCGAAAGTACAACAATAAGAACTCCCACACCAAGCTTTACTCCAAGCATTGACAGGATGGTAATAACTGAAACGAAACTCCCTTTGGGTCGAAGATACCTCATAGCTAAAAACAGTTCGACAAAGCGATGCATTCGGAGAAAGTGCCTAGAGTTATCAGACTTGGCAAGTCTCCCTGCCAAAAAATCGCTTTTTTTACGGCTACTAGTCTAAAACCATGTTGTGTAATAGAGACTTAAAAATCTGCACAAGATTTTGGCCCGAAGAAACATATAGTTCCCCTAGGACTGGAACCTTTAGATACATCTTCGTTGACTCTCTTTCACTTGTAGTTCCTGCTTTTACCCATCTCGCCTAACTTTTGATGGTAATCCAGGGTAAATCCCCATCATTCATTCACTAACTGAAGATCTTACACTTCCGAACAACCTATATCAATTGAGGGTTAGCTCAAAGGTCTGGCACTGCAGCAAATAAAAAAGCCGTTAGCGATGCTCTGACTCCTGGTAGCGGCTCTAAAAAGCGCTTGAATGCGCTTATTTCTTGTGGATGAAATAGAAAGTAGATACACAGTTTCAGTGGAGTAGGCTTACCTGCTCGATAATCATACGCACTCTCTAACGCCTCGATTGGCAAGCTCTCATTGTACAAATCACTGATTGCCCTTACCGCTATAAACTCAATACCGTGCTGCTCAACGACTTTGGCAACACTTTCTGTCTCCATATCTACCATCTGACAACCAGATTTTTCTCTCAGTTTCGCTTTATCTTCAGCTGTTGCTACGACCTTGTCCGTACTTACTAACGCTGCCATATCAAAATTTGGTATCAATTTGAGGTAATTATAAGTATCTGTCTGACAATACTTACTTGCAATCAATACATGGCCGCGTTCTAAATTTTCATTCAGTGCGCCTGCAAATCCAGCTAAAATGACGTATTGGAAAGGATAAAATTTCAGTATCTTTTGAGTTCTCAAAGTGGCTATCTTGGGGCCCACACCTACAATCGCAACGACTACTTGCCTTCCTCCCAACTTGCCTTCTATCATTTCAACACCATTACGGTTCTTCCATACAGGCTTTCCCCCTAGTCCTTTGGCAAATGCCTCCCCCTCGAATCGAGTTGGAAATAATACTGCAATCATTTTATTACAATCTAGTTCTAAAAATGCTAGAAGTTGACTTATAACTTTCAGCAAAGCTTTTCACAAACTAATACTAACCTTTGAGAATTATATTAGCAGAAAAAGACTCTATGCATCCTAAGCTAAATGACTTTTTAGGAAAGGATTTTGAGTCACGCATCATTATTTTTTCTAATTATCATTCTTTTGAATAACCAAAATATTAATTACTGTAATTATTTGCATTTTTAAAAAATCAAATATTGTAATAACGCTCAATTTAATTCTAGTAAACTAAAAGATTTTTGCGTTAAATTAGTGCGGTTCAAAAAATGGCGTTGTAAGTTGTTGCCGCTATATCGCTCACTGCTTAGATGTGTTTGGCCAATTGCTATACTAATTAAGGAGATTTAGATTGAGAAATATATCCTACAAGGAAAAGGGATCGAAAATCTCAGCAAAGGATTCAAGAAGATTTGCCCCAACGCAGAATGCAGAAGAAATTGTCTTAAAATGGCCCTTATTTAGCTTAGCTATCGGACTTGTAACACTAGGTCTTGGCATCACAGCTTTGCAATATGGTAGCGATCCGGATGAGATCATTCTATTTTGCTTTTTTTTCTTAGTAGCAGGAATGAGTTTTCACTACGTTGAATGTTATATATACCCTGGTAATTTCATAGCGGATTTTAATCGTAGTTATTTTCAGTCACTCTATGAAGATATACCGTACAGCCCGAGAATGGCTCTATTCATAAATTTCCTAGGATTATACTTTGCTAGCATTATCTTAACTTTGGCCACATACTATGTATCCATGATTGGCTTTATTCCTCTGGGCATGATGCTTGCTCATGGAATCAAAGTCCTCTCATTTGCCTTGTCCGAGAAAGCTTACACCCCTGGATGTATGACAAGTGCACTAATTCTTATACCTTACCCCTTGCTAGCTAGCTTCCAGCTTATAGCCAATGGAAACATTAGTCGTCAAGGTTTTGCAGCAGGTTTTCTTTTGGGATGGGCTTTCTACACACTGAGCCTCGCTTATTTACGCCACCGCTGGCAAGCCAAACAAAAAGCTTTAGGCAAGAAAGGTCCTGCAGGATAATAAGTCATATTTCAACAACGACTGTTGCAGTAATATGTTTATCCTCGCGTACCTCTTCTAACAACTCTTCACTTGGTTTAGAATCTAAGTTGAAAATGCTCCAAGCTCTAGCGCCTGCTTCAGATCGACTTAAAGACATCGAAGCAATATTAAGATTATGCTTACCCAATAGCGAACCAATAGAACCTACTATACCGGGGCGATCTTCATTCTCCATAATAAGCAATACCCCTTCTGGCACGGCCTCTAGATTGTAACCATTAAGCATTACAATCCGAGCTCCCATACCAAAGAACGTTCCACTAATCTGATATTCCTTACCATCGCTGCGCTTAGCACGAAGTGTCATCAATTCAGAAAAATCACCGGCTTCGCTGATCTTTGTTTCTTGTATGGCTAGACCGCGTGAATCGGCGTATTTCAAAGCGTTGACTTCGTTGACTTCACTTTGTCCAGCATGCTTCAAAAAACCCATTACCGCACTTCTTGTAATAGAAGTCGTGTTCATTTCACGCAATTTGCCAGCGTAGTTCACTTTTAGCGTTTCGCACCTACCACCTATCATTCGTGATAGTATCAACCCCAACTTGGAAGAAAGATCCAGATAAGGGCGCAGCGTTTCTAAGGTGCGCGCATCCACATTAGGCATATTCACAGCATTGCGGACGGTGCCTGTTTGAAGTAAATCTCTAATAGACTCAGCTATCTCAATTCCCACCGATTCTTGAGCTTCTGCTGTAGAAGCTCCCAGATGCGGTGTTAGAACAACTTTGTCTTGCTTTAGTAAGGGTAAATCAGCAGCTGGTGGCTCAGATTCATACACATCAAGTGCAGCACCAGCAATCGTCTCAGATTCTAAACATTCATCCAAATCAGACTCATTAATGAGTCCTCCACGAGCACAATTGATGATTCGAAGAGATGGTTTGCACTTCTTTAAACGGTCCTTATTGATAAGTCCTTTTGTTTCTTCAGTCATTGGTATATGCAAGGTAATAAAATCACACTCAGGAAGCATCTCATCTAGGTGATCAAACAGCTCCACCTGAAGACTTTTTGCTCTGCTTACAGACAAATACGGGTCAAATGCCAACACCCTCATTCCAAAAGCAATAGCTCTGCGACTTACCTCGCTACCAATTCTTCCCATCCCTACAATCCCTAAGGCCTTCTTATTTAATTCAGTCCCTTGATACTTCTTGCGCTCCCATTTTCCTGACTTAACTGAAGAATCAGCCTGCGGGACATTTCTTGCTACGGAAAGCATCAGAGTAAAGGCCAATTCAGCTGTAGATATGGTATTCCCCCCAGGGGTATTCATCACGACAATACCCTTTTCAGTTGCTGCATCTACATCAACATTATCTACCCCCACCCCAGCACGGCCTATGACCTTCAGACGATCACACTTCTCAATAACTGATTTTGGAATTTTTGTGGCACTCCGAACTGCGACAGCATCAAAATTTGGCAACTCTTCAAGCAGCTCTGATTCGGATTTCGGCTTTGCCACAACAACCTCTATATCCTTTTCAGAATCAAGGACTTCCACTCCCTTAGGAGAAATCCCATCTAATACTAAAACCCTGTAATGAGAACTCATAAGGAGTGGGATCGTAGCTAACTCCAGGCCTCTGTCAACCGCAGTGTCGATTTCCATCATTTTTCGCGTAAAAAGTCTTGCTTTGTACCCACAGCAAAACTACGCTGATTTTTACAGTAATTTCTTTACCAAATACATAATAGAAAGGCAGTTGTAACAATCCATGAAAGGCAGATCTCTTAGAAAAGTTTCTAAGAATCCAAAGCTAATGATTCTCACTGAGATCAAAAAGAGCCAAGGATTATCTGTTTCAGAACTTTGTGAGCGTATTGGTCTCTCCTACATGGGGGTAAAACAGCATTGTGTCGCGCTCGAAAAAGAAGGTTACCTTGATACTTGGAGACGCCCCAAAGGGATGGGTCGTCCCGAGAAAGCCTATCGCCTTACAGGAGTTGCTCAGGAATTTTTCCCGACAGAATATGGGACTTTTACCACACAGGTCCTCGACTCTATTAACCAAGTTTACGGCCCTAATGCGGCAGAAAAAATCTTGCACAACATCTATCAAAACGAGACGAAAAAGTTATCGGAGCGCTTAGAAAAATTAACAGCTCTTGAAGAAAAAGCTCGTGAGCTCGCCAATTTACGTGATCAAGATGGCTACATGAGCGAATATTACTATGACCGCGACTCTGGATATCATCAAATTGTTGAGTATAATTCTCCTATTCTTTTATGTTTAGACAACTACCCCATTTTGCGTGAATTAGAAAAAGAGATGTTCACCGATTTACTATCCACTAGCATAGAACGCGATGAAGAGCGTGTGTCTGGTTTGTACAAGTGTATTTTCACAGTTCAACCATCTAGCTAGGCTCGCCTCAACACTTATCTACCAGAGCAAAGACTGGATAGAACCACTACTCTAATGCATTATTTCCTGCATGACGAAATGACTCTTGAGATTTTTGAGGCATAATCTCATGCGAATAAATGGCTTAGGTAAAAGCTCTAAAACTAGTGAAAAATCTTCTCAAAATAACTAAAATCTTAGCAAATTAGTTTCCATAATTTCCGTAACGCAATCGTAACTATCCGTATTTCCAACCACTTATGAAAGTGTTAATAACTTCTAAATAACTATAAAGAAATGAACATAACCTATTCAAAATAAGGCAGTTAGATATACTTGAAAGGCGTGAACAAAAAACAAATCCAGAATGCAATAAAAAAATTCAATCTTGACAATTGTGCGGCTAAGCAACTTTTGGCCTAAATTCGCTAGACTTAGAATTCTCTGACTAATAATTAGAGTAAACTAACCGGGTTTGGCAAAGCTTTTGCTGGCATTCAATAGACACTCCGCTACTTTGGCTAAACATGTTCTCCAATCTCGTTAACTTTATTAGCAGTGGCGGCTTTTTTATGATTCCACTGGGAATCTGCTCCGTAGTCTCTTTAGCATTCATATTCGAACGAGCATTCGCCCTACAGCGCAACAAAATTTTGCCCGACGAACTAATGTCCACAATAATTCACCTCAAAATTGGTGAGGACACTGAAAAACTGGCTGAAATGACAGGTCCAGGACGCTCTACACTTGCTAGGCTCGTGCGCGTCTCGCTAGAGCATTTGCCATGGAGCCGCTCCGAAAATGTTGAAGCCGTTCAAACTCAAGCCCGCACCGAGGTTATTCGCATGGAAAAAGGCTTAGTAGTCTTAGAAATTGTTACTGGCATTGGGCCTCTACTTGGTCTATTGGGCACAGTGTCAGCATTGATCACCATATTTGGGAACATTGGCGATGTAGGACTGGGAGATCAGGGTATGGCCATTGCACGTGGTATTTCTGAAGCACTCAATACGACGGTTGCTGGACTCGTTGTCGCAATTCCCTCACTTATTGCTCATAGCTACTATTCACGAAAGATTGAATCTATGATGATGGAGATGGAAAGTCTAACCATGGACCTCATTGCTAAATTTTATCTCAACCCCGAGGGTGAAGAATAAATCAAAGCAAACTATTAAGTCACACCTAATATAGATGGAATTTTATCGCAAACGCAAAAAGCCTCTGACTATTCAAATAGTTAGTCTAATAGACATCCTTTCTATTCTCATTATCTTTTTTATCGTCACCACAACTTTTAAAGTAGAACAACCGGAAGTGGAAATAGAACTTCCAGATTCTTCTACAGCTCAGGCCGAATCTGCGAATAAAACAACTCCTAAAATTATTTATGTGACGAAAGAAAAAGAAATATACGCTGGAGATAAAAAGATCGAACTATCTGAGCTAACTCGGTATTTGATAGATCAAAAAAGCAGTAACGACAAAATCGAATTCGCACTCAAAGTTGATAAAAATATCCCTTTCGAGCTCTTTGTAAAAATCAACGATGCTTTCTTAGAAGCAGATATTAAGGACTTGTCCTTTTATACTGATAAATCTGAAATAGAGAAATAATACAACTTAAAACTTATCAAGTGAAACTTCCCATTGTCCTCTACGGAAACCCAGTGCTCCGCCAAAAAGGTGAAGACATCAAAGAGATTACAGACGAAATCCGACAGCTTGCTCAAGACATGATAGAAACCATGCATGAGGCACATGGAGTCGGGCTTGCAGCTCAGCAGATTGGTAAAGCTTTACAAATCACCGTTCTAGATGTTGCGGATGTTGCTGAACGCCCGTCACGCATGTGGATTAGTCAACAAGAGGTTGAACTTGAAAAATATATGCCGATGATCTTGATAAATCCCAAGATTGAAATGACTAAGAAAAAGGAAGTTGGTGAAGAAGGATGTTTAAGCTTTCCTGGAATCACTGCTGATATATCTAGAGGTTTTCGAGTGAAAGTCGAAGCACTTGACCTCCAAGGCAAAGAAATCAAATTTGAAGCAGCAGGTTTATTAGGTCGCGCCGTACAACACGAAGTAGACCACCTCAATGGCATTCTCTTTATTGATCACATTTCTCCTACTACTCGCCACTCTATTAAAGACGGCATTACAGCCATACGCCATCGAGGGCAATCCGGCCAGACCGCATAGAATTAGTACCATCGGCAATTCGATGCAACCTGCACGCAGTCATAGAGTCCGTCTTCTAGATTGATTAACTTTTGATAGATCATCATCGACTTTCTTTTACTTGTAGCTCAAGCTAGTAGCACCTGCTTCAAACTGTATTAGATAATCTGGATTCAATATTAAGCTTTGCACTTTCAAATCTATCAAGCTTAATATGAGTTCCTATGCTCAGACGCCCAAGAAGAAATCGCTACTCTAAAGCTATTAGAGATTTGGCTCAAGAAACTTACCTACAAGTTACAGACTTCATTGCACCCCTATTCTTGATTGAAGGAAATGGCCAGCCTGAGCCCGTATCTTCGATGCCTGGAGTGTATCGACTGCCCATTGATAAACTTGTCGATGAATGCATAGAGCTATTTGAAACAGGAATCCGAGCAGTTCTACTTTTTCCATGTCCCAAGACAAAATATAAAAACCCAGCTGGTTCTTATGCACTAGATGCAAACAACTTCCTTTTTAGCACTATTTCTAGAATTAAATCAACAGTCCCAGAACTCACTGTCATGACGGATGTTGCCTTGGACCCCTATACAACTCATGGACATGATGGTGTTTTAGATGGGGGTGGTGACGTGGACAATGATAGAACCGTTGAAATCCTTAGTAAAATGTCCATCTTGCATGCTCAGGCTGGTGCAGACTTTGTAGCACCTTCTGACATGATGGATGGACGCGTTCAAGCAATTCGTGAAAGCCTTGATGCCAAAGAATTCCATAAAGTAGGCATTATGGCTTATTCAGCAAAATATGCTTCGGCTTTTTATGGCCCATTTCGTGAAGCAGTCGGTAGCGGTAAAAAGTCTAGCCCAAAGTCAGCATCAGATTCCGAGACGGTTTACCTAGATAAGAAAACATACCAACTTCATCCTGCCAATTCTCGAGAGGCGCTTCTTGAAGCTGAGCTGGATGAAAAGGAAGGCGCAGATATTTTAATGATTAAGCCTGCAGGACCTTACCTCGACATTCTTAGTCAAATAAAAGAAATCACATCCCTACCTTTAGCTGCCTACCAAGTCTCTGGTGAATATGCTCAAATTCATGCTGCAGCAAAACTGGGATGGCTAGATTTACATCCAGTACGAGATGAATCTCTGTTAGCTATCAAACGTGCCGGAGCAAACATGATTATTTCTTATTTTGCTAAGGAGATGGCCCAAGCTTTGCGGTAACCTAACGCAAGAAATAGATGATCTCTTCGCTCCTTTACTCAATAGACTTCATCTTTGCAGACGTCACATAGCAAAACTTACCTGCATATAATTTTTGCTGAATCCTAACCGTATTTTTTCATTTTTATTCCCTCAAGGATAAAGAAAAAATGACGAGTATACGCTATCGTATAAAAGCTGAGAGTTAAATGAATTAACCGCATACTCATTCCATCTAATATGGAATGGACTACAAAAAAGTATGATGAAAAATAGGAAGTTACTGCTTTGGTTCGTCTTGTTTGCAAGCCTCATTTGCGTTTCCTTGTATCCAATCAATTATAAGACTGCATCTCCTAAGAATACACCTATTCAGCAATCCTCGACCAATATCTCCTTAAACAAAAGTCATCCACCTCAATCACCTAACCCTCTTTCTTTGAAGATAGTTGATGCAAAAGTTTTACAAGACAAATCAACCCATGAGAAACTTTTAGAAAATGCAGAACTCCTAGATGAAAAATTTTTAGAAACCGCAAACTCTAAACAGAAACAAGTACAACGGCTTTACCGCACAAAGCTAAAATATCCTATCGTCCGTCTGAATGAAACCTATGAGTTAAAGCAAACAGGTTCGCAAAAAATACTGCGTCGTGATTTCATGGTAGGGGACCATGTCATGATGCGTTTCCCAGATAACCTTAGTCGAAACGAGATTAAGGCATGGGCAGCACGTTATAACTATAAGATTAGAAATGAGCTCAAAACAGATGAGCTCTATTTAGTTCAAACACCGAAAATTGCTGCTGATGCTATCGATGAGATCATAAACAATTTCAATAATGATTTTCCAGAGACAACTGATAACGAATCTGATCCAGGATATTATTCAGAGCCAGACTATATACTTTTCCCATTAAGCGAGCCATCCGATTATCACTATGATGTTCTTTGGGGACTCAATAATGAATCACAGTCGGGAGGTACTTATGACGCTGATATTGACGCACCAGAGGCATGGAATATCGCCACAGGATCTAAAGACATTTTAGTAGGCGTTATAGATACTGGCATAGATCGCGCTCATTCAGATTTACAAAATAACATGTGGTCCAACCCCTCAGAAATTGCTGGTAATGGAATTGACGATGACATTAATGGGTTTGTTGATGATGTATATGGATGGGATTTCTATGCAAACGATAATGATCCAAGTGATAGTGGTTATCACGGAACTCATGTTGCAGGAACAATCGGCGCAGTAGGGAATAATGGACAAGGGGTTGTGGGAATTAATTGGGATATCTCTATGGTTTCCATAAGTTTTCTAGGGCCTTTTGGAGGAACAACCTCCGACGCCGTAGAGTCTATTAACTATGCGACACAAATAGGAGTGGCATTGACTAATAACTCATGGGGAGGTGGTGGCTACTCTAATTCTTTGAGCAACGCTATCTCCGTAGCCAATAACGCGGGTATATTGTTTGTAGCAGCCGCAGGCAATGACGCTTCTAATAATGATACTTTTCTCCAGTATCCTGCCAGTTATCCTCATGATAACATTATTTCTGTTGCCTCAAGTAACTACACCGATGACCTATCCAGTTTTAGTAACTATGGAGCAGCCAGCGTAGATATGGCAGCACCTGGATCAAACATTGGTAGCACTATTCCCAGTGATATATTTGGCTATGATGCATACGCTTATTTAAGTGGTACTTCTATGGCAGCACCACACGTGGCAGGTGCATTGGCGTTACTAAAATCAACCAAGCAGAAGATGCATCACTTAGAGCTAAAACAGCTTCTTTTAGACCATGTCGATCCTTTCCCACAATGGGCAGGACTTAGTGTTACTGGCGGAAGATTAAACATCCATAAAGCCATGAGCGCTCTTAACCCTCTATCCATTACTCCCTCAAGTTTAGATTACGGCAGTATTCAAATAGGAGAAGCAGATCTCAAGACATTTACTATCACAAATAATACAGATCTCGAGATGACCATTAGACTAAATCTCACAAACCCCTATTTTATGGTTCCATCTCAATCATTTTCTATGAGTACAAATGAAACCCTAGAAATAGACGTCTCGTTCAATGCGCAACGACTAGGAGTCAATTCTGGGGAAATAGAGGTGTTGGTAGAAAACTTGCCAGACTATAGATATATCATCAGCCTCACTAGTGAAACGGCTCTTTATGAAGCAGAACAAATCAATACAAATCCCTTCCCAGTACATAGCTATATCCTCTGGCGTGAGAGCACTTTCCCTACAATTCCTGCCAATAGTGGACTTTATGAAGACTACGATGAAGATGGCACGGCTAATGTTCTCGAATACATCTTTGCTCAAAACGCTTTAGGTCGAGGTGTTAGCAACAATACTCCTAGGATAGAAGATATGAGTAGTGATCGAATTATACTAACATACACTCGTAGGAATGAAGTTTCTGATTCCTCACTTTCAATGCAGCAGACATCAGATTTGAGACAATGGCACCCAATCAAAAATCAAGATATGAGTGTGGTCAACACTATAGATAACAGTGATGGCACTTCCACTATATGGATAGAAGTCTTAGTCTCTGATCTAGAAAAAGTTTTCATTCGAGCTGGTTTTGCGCCTTAGCAAATTTAATCTGAATGACGTGTTAGGGGCTTAAAGATCTGCTTAAGATCTTGGCCCCTAGAAAGATAGCCTCTGCTAAAATATCACCTTGTTATACATCTTCGTCAGTTCTCTGTAAGCGTCAGATCTGGCGCCCTACGAAGAGGATGGCATAGGTAAAGTCGTAAAGGATAGTATAAGACATTACTGATGGAACAAGAGACAGAGATATTAAAAACTGATGTGCTTGGGCGTGTGACCTTACCCCCTCAAAAG
>JBCCXA010000051.1 GCA_039192515.1 Verrucomicrobiota bacterium
ATGACCATCCTTAACTGGTATGAAAAACCTCATCTGATCGAGAAAAGCGGAGGCACCATTCGTTTTCAAGAGGCCCCCAAAAGCTATCGGGTGATCACCAACATTGACTGTTCGGCTTTGCCGCAATATGGGCGGATTAAAGATGCCAAGGGTAAAGTGCTGATGACCTTTACCTGTGCGGAAAACCAAATGCTCATGGAGGAGCATTATTTTCAATTCAGCAAAGAGGAAAAGAAGCTGGTCCAACAAATGTGGAAAGACACCAAAAAGGGTCTTACCGACATCGTGATCTATGATGGGTGCTATGAGCGGGTCAGACATAAATATCAAGCCACCAAGTCTTCGCCTCATGACCGGTTTCTCTCCTGGTTTGCTGAGGTCATCACCCATCAAAAAGAATTGATCGAAGCATATGTTCCTAGTCCAGGTAAGTATGTTTCACAAGAGGGATATAACATCATAAGCAATTAAATTTTAAATTCTGGAAGCAAGACAATGAAATATTATCTAACAATTATTCTATGGGCCTTAACCATGACAAGCAATTGGGGGCTCGATCTAAATCCTGCTGATGGTTACTCGGATGTCTGGGTTCGCGAACTAAATGATGGTGTTGTCGATGCGGATACTTTTGACGAGGACGGAGATGGTATTTCGTTTAGAGAGGAACATGACTATGGATTAGATCCTGAAGTAGCAAATCCTGATTTCTTTGTCATCAAGTGGAAGAACCTCCCTCCGTTGAAATTGGTGATAGAACTACAGGATGTAGAAAGTGTAATCTACAACATTGAAGTCAGCAATGACTTAGCAACATGGTCCTTGCCTGCACCGCTCTCAAACATAATTGGTAACGGAAATACTCCTTTCAGTGTCGAAGTAGATACAACAAGTTCAGAATCCTTTCTAGGAGTTTTGGGTATCGGCTTTGTGGATAGTAATGATGGCGACTTACTCAACGATTATGAGGAATACTTGATTGGAACCAATAAGACCAAAGCGAGTAGTGATTCAGATCAACTGCTAGATCACTGGGAATGGCTCTACCAAGTAAGTGATCCTCGTTTTGACCCACTTGATGGGGATAGTGATGGAAATGCTAGGGCCGACCATATGGATGACTTTGACGGTGACCTGCGAAGTAACCTGGATGAAATGCTTCAGAACACAGATCCTCATGACGCAGGAGATTTCGCCACCGAGATCAATGATACAAGCAATCTAGCACATTACGAATTATACACGCCAATTCATTAATTTATAAAAACCTAGGAATCATGGGAGAGAATATGAATGTTTTTAAATACTTTTTAGTATGTTGGAGTTTAGTTGCCATCCTGTGGTATGAAGGTCCTCATGCCTTTGCTCAAGAATGTGCCTGTGAAGATGATAAAATTTCTGTAGAGATTTCTGCTTTTTATAATGAAGCATCCCAGCAAGACCAATTATTCTTAGAAGATGTTAAACTGAAAGTCGGGGATTCCGAGTTGGCTCCGGTATTTGCAGAGGAGCAATCTCCTGGCGCAAATAGGTTTTTCTATGAATGGCAGACGGACGGAGACATTCAGCCGGAAGTGCCTGGTCAACTAAAAGTCCAGATTCCGGTTGATGAGGAAATCGAAGTAAGTTTTAACGGTGTTACAGGAGTGGGCGAATACGCAGAATATGCTTTTAAGACCTTATTTTTTGCCCCTTGCTTCCTTAAGTTTGAAATAGACGGAACCGTTGTTGAGCTAAATGAGGCCAATAACTACAATACTAATATTGATTTAGGGCCTGACAACTCGATTGATATTCGTTTGGTTGAGAACTATTTGAGTGATACTTATGTTATTCTAGATCAGCAAGAGTATCCGAATGGTGGTTCACTGGATTCCTTTACGCTAAAAGTGATTACTAAGGATGAAGACGAGGGGGATGAGCCAGGTTCTAATGCCAGTGGTGGTTCTTCGGGCTCTTATGCATCCGGTGCTCCAAGTGGAGGTGCGGGCGAGCCGGGAGGAGTAACGCCTCCAAGTGTTTTCAATCGTCATTCTTTTTCCTTAGGATCATTGGATTCCACCACATCCGCCGGCTCTCTATCCACCAGTATGAGGCAATTAAGTGATTCTTCTATGGCTTCAGAATCTACCTTTCACTCCGGTATTGTTTCCTATGATCTGGTCAATGATGCCGTGACTGTTAATACCAGAACGATTGCAACTGGAGTAACAGCCATACAAAATCTCACCACGCTTGATACCCATGTAGAGGTAAGAGAAGGCCTTCTTGGGGAAAGTGATTGGCAGGGCAGCACCTTATCAACAGGAAGCTTTGAAATGATCTTTTATCCAACGCCTTATAATCCATCAGATTCGCCTTTAGCAGTATGGAGGTATGATCAAATAGGATCCGGCTCTACAGTACAACTTCAAGTCACTCGCATTGATCAACCTAACACCTCTGAGCAAACGACAGATGTGACAACCTATGAAAATGTAGATACACCCACAGATGAAGGTTGGCGCAGTGTGACTCAAAATGGAGATAAAACCGAGGAATTCTTTTGGAGATATGTAGATGACGAAGCATACACCAAAATCATTAGGATCTACGATAACCGCAACAGCACCACGCTGGTAGCCGAAACACAAACAACCTATCAATACCACAGTAGCGAAATAGGCTGGGTCATTACTCAGGAAATAGAAGACCCTCTGGGAGCCAATCTTATCACGACCTGGACCTATGAGGATGACACACTCAGCCCTGCTTTCGGTCAGCTACTAAGTGTGGAGAACTCCGATGGCACTTGGGAAGCTTATCAATACGATAGCACTGGTGAGCTTATGGCAACATCCACTCCCTGGAAGGATACAACGCTTCTCAATGCTGATCTGGTCAATGGCAGCAATTGTATAAAAGAAGTAAGCAGTTACGACAGCGGCACTGAAACCCGGATCACAGAAACCTATATTGAAGGAATTAAAACCAAACAAAGTGATCGAAGCAGCCTTTTTGTTTCACCAAACTATCAAACCACGGAAAAAGAGTACTTCTCAGATGGGAGTTTTCTGACGACTTTTACATTGCAAGAAAATGTGTCATCGCGCAGAACGCTACATGTTGATGATCCAGAGGGCACACGCACCAGTTATGAATATGAGACTGGAACTTGGAATGCCGGGACGGGGGAGTTTGTGGCCGACCCTCCTGGCACATCTTCATGGAATCGAGGTCCGGACCTGCGTAAATTAACCAAGAATGGAACGGTTAGCTCGCCTGATGGAATCGCTGACCAAAGCACCTGGCAGCGCTCTATCTTTGTGGATGAAGAAGCGGGCCTCAGTGAACAACTAATCTATGGATCAGGAGGAACTGAGGTAATAGAAACCACTACTTCTAGCGAGGAAGAGGGGGATTGGAATGAAGTCAGCAAGTCCTTTTCGCCTATGCTGGGAGGCAAAGCGAGGCGTGAGCAGACCTTGGTCAACGGAGTGGTTGTCTCAACCCAGATTTATGATAAGGGAGATCTGGTTGCCTCTACAGATCGTGAAGGCCATACGACCACCTACACCTATGATGGCTATGGACGCCCGGAGACAGAGACACGGCCGTCGGTCAATGGAACGATGGTCACCACTTATGGCTATGATGTTTTGGGAAGGCTGGAAACATCAACCACTCAGGGAGGCTCTTTGTCTCTCTCCTCACAAACCACTTATTACCCTAGCGGTGAAGTCGCCTCTCGGACCGATGCCAGTGGATTAGTGACTACCTATCAATACAGCACAGGACCAAGCGGTAATCGGGTGGAAACCATCACCAGGCCCAATGGCAAAACTCAAATAACGGAATACCACCTCGATGGGCAAATCAAATCCATTACTGGAACCGGTGTGATTCCCGAATTCTACGATTACCAAGTAGAACCCAATGGAAATCTTTCCACCACACATTACATTGGCAGTAGCGATCCTACTTCCCCTCGTTGGACTAGGACCACTTACGACTGGCTTGGTCGAATAGAGTCCCAAAGCCAGCCAGCTTTTTCCGGTGGGGAGCAGACGACAAACTATGTTTACAACGCCATAACTGGTTTGCTCGAAAGACAAGAGAGAACAGGCTTAGCCGACATCCTTTATGAATACGATCCATTGGCGCGACAAAGTAAACAGGGATTAGATTTGGCCGGTGATGATGATGTCCTCACACTGGCTTCCACAGACCGCCTCACTGAAACCGAGCAACGGTTCGTCAAAGAATCAAATACGTGGTTCCGTCAGATCACGACCAGCCGTTACCTTAGTGATGATGGAATTACAGACATCCACAAAACAATCAGTAAAGAGCAAGTATCCGGTTTGCAAATTGGGGGCTTACTAAATAAATCCATTTTCATCCAGGACATTGACAACAACAACGCCACCACTACTACCATGACCCGTATGCTAACCACCCCTGGGGTGGTGACTTCTACCACAGATGTTCCTGACTCTTCGAGCGATCAGGTGGATGTCTATAGCAATGGGCAGCTTGCCAGCTCAACAAATCCATCGATTCCAGCAGGAGAAAATGCTATCACCCTTTACACCTACGATGACCTGGACCGTCTGGATACTCTCACCGATCCAAGAGGTGTGAAGACAACGTATTCCTATTACACCACTTCGGCCAGTGGAGGACTGAAAGGTCAAATACAAACCATGATCACCTCTACAAACCCTAGCTCTCCTGGTCCTACCCACAATAAGGTGAGATATGAATATTATATGGATGGTGAGTTGGGAGCCGGGCAGATTAAGCTGCAGCAGAATATCAGACCTCTCGATGATGTGGTTCTCAATGAAACCCGTTTCCAATATGATGACCTCAACCGCCTCACTCACCAGTGGGGTTCCGCCACCTATCCCAAAAAATATGGCTACAATGGCTATGGTGACCAAACCACCTTGGAGACTTACCGAGCTGGCACCGGCTGGAATAGTGCAAGCCTACCTTCTGCTTTTAGCTCACCGGGAGACATCACGACCTGGAATTATCAACCCTCCACCGGACTTTTGACTTCCAAAATATATGCTGATAACAAGGGAACCTCCTACACCTATTATGATTCAAGCCTCTTACAAACAAGAGTATGGGAGCGTGATAGTGGCCTGACTACCTCCTATTCCTACAACGGAGCCGGTCAGCTAGAGGATACCACTTATTCTGATGGAACAACCGACATCATTCGCACCTATGACCGGGCCGGGCGTTTGGCCACAGTGCAAGATGATGCGGGAACCCATACCTTGACTCATGCCTTTGACGGAGGCTTAGAACAAACGATCATCTCGGGTTCCGGTGTGCTTAGCGGAACAACACTCAATCCTGGTTATGATGCATGGGGCAGAAGAAACAACTTTGCCATTCCAACAAGTTCTATCTCCCAATCCATGACCTACAACGCCTCTACGGGAAGGCTAAGCAGCTTCGCTCAGGATGCAAACCTCGTGACCTATGGTTATGAACCGGAAAGCAATCTGATCAAGACCATGACATCCAACAATGGATCAAGCGATGTTCTCACCAAAACCAAGACCTTCGATACCATAAGCAGAATGTCGTCCTTTAGTGTGAACAGCGGCACATTATCCCTAACAAATGACTTGGACGCGCTCAATCGACGGATCACCACAAATCGCCAAGACGGAACCTATTGGGATTACTTTTATAATGACCGCAACGAAGTGGTGTCTGCCAGCCAGCATTTTTCCAATGATGAGTTCATGCCTGGTAGAAATTTTTCCTACACCTACGACCACATTGGAAACCGATTGACCTTTGAAGATCAATCCGCTCAACCAAACTCGGGCCCATTTGATTACACCGCTAACCAACTCAATCAGCATGTTGACCGTGAAGTCTCCAACTTCAAATGGATCACCGGCACTGCCGACAGCGCTGCTTATGTCACCATCAACGGAAACCTAGCCGATAGAATGGGACCAGATGGAGCATACTTCTCCTGGCCTCTAGAGCTAGATCCGGAAACGGCCTTACTCTTTAGAGAAACAGACATTTCCATCAAGGCCAAGCTTCCTGCTGCCGGTGGAAATGGCGAAACCCTTGTTGCCAGCGACGATGGCTCGGTCATCACTCCCAGATCACCTCAAGGCTTTAATTATGATGACGATGGTAACCTCACATTTGATGGGCTTTGGACTTATACCTGGAATGCCGAGAATAGGCTCATAGCCGTTGAATCTAATGCTGCCATGCCGACGCTGGTAAAAAAGAAGTTGGAGTTTGTCTATGATTACCTGGGCCGACGCATTCAAAAGAAAGTCTTCAACCATGATGGAAGTAGCTATGTTTTAGACCGCACTCGCAAATTCCTCTACGATGGATGGAATATGGTCGCCGAGCTTGATGGCTCAGATACTTTGCTCAAGAGCTACCTCTGGGGCACAGATTTATCCGGCACTGCACAAGGAGCTGGTGGTGTCGGAGGATTACTCGCAGTGACAGACCACCTGGCTGGCAAAACCTATTACACCCTCTCAGATGCCAACGGCAACGTCATCAATCTCTTCGATAGTGCTGATGGGTCAGTAGCCGCGACCTACGAGTACTCACCCTTCGGGCAAGTCCTCCGAGCGACAGGTCCTGCAGCACAAATCAATCCATTTAGATTCAGCTCGAAATATCAGGATGATGAAACCCAACTCAACTACTACGGCTACCGCTACTACTCCGCTGATTTAGGAAGGTGGTTGAATAGAGATCCTTTAGGGGATCGCATGTTTGTATATATGTCGTTAACTCAAGATCAGGTTGAATTTGATTCTAATGGCGATCTAAGCAGACTGATAGAAAAAGCAGAATCACAGCCGTATTTATTTGTAGATAATAGTCCAGTCAATGATGTTGATCTTTTAGGTTTATATATTATTGATGTCATGATAGAAACTGAGATCAAGCCACCAGACACAGCTTCTGGTATAAAATCAAGGCACAGTGTGACAATAGATACTACAAAATCTAAGATTACTCGTGATAGCCCAAAAATCTTTAACACTTTTGGGATTCCAGGCACTGGAAGTGGTAGCTTAACAGCAAAATTTGATAAGTTTCTATCCAATCCTTGTGTATTTAAATTGGAGATGAGCGGTACAGCAGAGACTGTTTTAAGAGGTTTTCCATTTACTATTGGTGGAGCTCCTAGAAGGAATGAAATCATCGACTATGATTTTAATTTTTTAATCGATATTGCCAAATTTGAGGTTACTCTAAGTGGCGGTCATGATGGATACCCTTCTTATTTGATCTTATTTGATGGTAAGTCCGTATATAGCTTTAGGCAAACAACACTCAGGGCACTAGCACCGCCTGATGATGATACTAAAGTATTTAAGGATTTTAAATTCAGAGCTTCTAACAACTAGCCGCTATTTTTGATGAAGCAACAGATCAAGATAATTTTTAAGTCTTTGGTGCTCTGTGAGGCTTTGTTTTTGATGGCTTATCCTTTCATGTTCTTGCTTGAAATGATCGGAAATGTTGGGCAAGAAATAACCGACACTACAACATTTTATGGCAAACAGGATGGGACAGTCTACTCTTCTAGCTATCAAAAAAGCGAAGCTATTTCAATTGTATTGATTGCGGTTTTCGGGATTACTTTAGCTGTTCTAAGCAGACAGATAGTAGGTCTTTTGAAATTAATTAATTCTAAGTTGAAATCATGGGCATTGATTGCTAGCTCATTACTAATTGTCCCCCTTATTTCTATAATACTTCTAGGATTCTCGTACGGTATATATGCTTGTGTTAATTTGCTGGTTGGGCTTGTTACTCATGACATCAAAGACCAGATCACTCCATTCATAGTCGTCTTAGTCATAGCAGCACTATTTTTTATCAGTATGAGCAATATCAAAAGTTTGGATATATTTTCTACATTACGTTTTGAGATCATATACGGAGCATTGTTACTAGTGATATCGGGAACCGTATTTTTACAAACGTCACTAGCAGAAGATCATCATTGGGCATTATTTATAATTATTGGTATTTGCTCGTATATGGCTACCTTATTTGTTTTAGGTTTGCAAAAAAAGCTGCCTCAACGATCTGTATAAATATAACAACTTTTCGCAAAACCCCCGCTTAGAAAAGGTTTTGGGAAGTTGTTCATCAACTGACCTGGGTAGAGGGAGGATAGCGGAAGAAATGACAAAGCCTTGGCGGTGTTAATCACCTGACCAGAGTAAGCCTAGACTTTCTATTTGGCGATACCCAGCACAATGCCTGGATGGATTATCTATCGAATATTGGCGCACAATGGAAGAAAAACGAAAAAGCGATTATTGAAGGACCTCGAACCCAATAGCAATGAAGCACCTAATTTTTTTCATAACCGCTTGCTTGCTTAGTCTTAGCGCCTGTTCCTTCGAGAATAAGTATATTCCTAAAATGGAAGAAATAGAGAATGCTATTCGTGCGAACCCGCAGGACATGAAGCAGTGGCAGAAACTTGAGCGTATGATTCATAGTAGCAACTATTGGGATGTTTATTATGGATACACAGGCTTTAGGACTTTAGCACAAGAAAAACTTTCAAAGTATTACCCAAATTATATAGCAGTCTTCAAAAAGGGCTTAAATCATAGGGATATGGGTGTTCAAGTAGTTTGTGTTGAAGGAATATCAAATCTTGGACCAGAAGCTATACACCAATTATATCCTGATTTAGAAGCTATGCTTTCCGAGCGAAAAGAAAATAGTCTAACTTGGGAAGTGGCGAGTATCCTTGGTCAAATTAATAATAAAGAAATTGCTAATGATAGTCTTAAACTGTTACTCAAAATAAGCTCATCTAAACCAACATATATCTCTTCAACAACAGATGCTATCTTACGAAAAGAGGCATTAAAATCAGCCTATAAAATAGCTCAGAGAAATCTTACCTCTGAAGTGATTGATCAATTTGAAACATCTTTAATGAAGATGAAAGTTGAAAATGAATCGGATCAAAGATTCAAAAAAGATTTTGAAGAAACTATCCATAAGCTACAAGAAGAGTTAAAGAGTCGGACAGAAAATTGACATGCTTCTTTGATGCCAACGGCAACGTCATCAATCTCTTTTATAGCGCATAAAAAAGGGGTCAGACCTTGTTATTGACAACTATACCAGCATTTCCAGGGTGACTATATGCCTAGACAACCTCGAATAGAGTATGAAGGAGCTATTTATCATGTAATGAGTTGAGGGGATCGACGAGAAGCCATTTATTGGAATGATGAGGATAGAGAGAATTTTCTTAAAACATTAGGAGAATCATGTGGGAAGTGTAGTTGGCTCGTTCATGTTCATATGGGTTCCAGGAATTATGTAATCTATTTGCTATACAATAAAAGATTTAGCAATAACAAGGCCTGACTCCTCACATTTCGATTATCAATGAAGATGTTTTCTTAAAGCGAAGGGCTGTTAATGTTATTGAAGCCCTCGAAAATAAAAGTATTAAGGAATATATAAGAAATCTGTTTGGGAAGGATCATAAATCCAATTCTCTGCAGGTTTTAGAAGATTGTATTGATGATAATACAACCGGCTACAACCAATACTTCCCTGCGCAGGGTGCGGAATATAACTTTCTTGATAAATTTAAGAATAAATAGCAGCTAAAGGCCAACGTTTTGGATGCAACATCAGTAGAGATATTATCGCAAAAATTGAAAATCAAACCCAAAAAAGGGGTCAGACCTTGCTATTGACAACTAGATCATCATTTCTAGGGTAACGATATCCCTAGACAAGCTCGAATAGAGTATGAAGGAGCTATTTATCATGTAATGAGTTGAGGGGATCGAGGAGAAGCCATTTATTGGAATGATGAGGATAGAGAGAATTTTCTTAAAACATGAGGAGAATCCTGTGGGAAGTGTGGTTGGCTCGTTCATGCTTATTGCTTGATGGATAATCATTTCCATGCAGTCATCGAAACACCGAAAGCCAATCTGGTTACCGGAATGAGAGAGTTATAGGGGCAAAGCTTTAGATGATGAGAAGCGGATCTCACGTGGCTGGCAGTATGGTGGTGAAGATTTTGGGGAACGAAGTCTAGAGCGCTACGATGAGATGCGTTCGCAAGTAAATATATGTGGACCGGTCAAGCAAGAGAAAGAACTCTTTAAAAGGAAAAGAATTCTTAAGGAAGAACTTAAAAAGTTGGGTTGGACTAGCAGAAGGATTGAGAAGGAGCCTAAAGGCTGTAAGCAAAAAATTCATATAGCAGAAAGGTTAAGGCGTGAGACTACCATTACTATAAATCAAGTAGCGACTCTTGTTCATATGGGTTCCAGGAATTATGTAAATTATTTGCTATACAATAAAAGAGTTAGCAATAACAAGGTCTGACCCCTCACACGCTCTGCTAGTTGGTCGTCGCGACCGATGACACTGGTTCGCTAACGCGAATGGCAGTCGAACTAAAGTTCTCATCCCGCCCTGCTCCACACTCCCCGATCTAGCCGGTATCGCGCTCCGCGCAATGAAAACTTCCCTGTCCTCTTTTCTTCGAAAAATCGGACAGGGCGGGATTCGAACCCGCGGTACCGTGAGGTACACCCGCTTTCCAGGCGAGCACAATCGGCCACTCTGTCACCTGTCCTATAAAAGTGTTAATATCATGCTAGAGTCATAGAATTATTCAAATGCTTTATTGTGTTCCTTGGTGGCTGATTACATCGTCCAGTGCCTCCCTGTCTCCACTAGGCTACGCAGTTAGCACCTCTGGTGTGAATGAAGAAGTTCACTTACGCGAATGGCGTTCTGTCACCTGTCCTGTAAAAGTGTTAATATCATGCTAGAGTCACAGAATAATTCAAATGCTTTATGAGTTGTTTTCGCTCTGGCATAATCATTGCAAGGTAAAAAGATGATCAAGACCATGGAAGAGGCATACCAATTTGTGAAAGAGGTGAAGGTCTGCACAATATTCGGTAGTGATAAATGCAAACATCCTTCGCTTTGGGAGCGTGTGGATTTACCGGAAAAGCAGCCCGGTGAAAAAGGATGGGGTCAGAAAGTGAATGCGGTGTGGAGCTGGAAAAATAAGCTGCCCGCCACGTATCCAGACGAAATTTTCTATGGCAAGATAAAGGGTGGCCTGGCTGTCCTCATGGAGATGACTTATTTGCGAGATGTTCATTTCATCCAATCCCATGAGGCAATAGACCATCTTCCCGAACTTCAACAAAGCATTTATGAAAAGATTCGTCTGGAACCTAGAGATACCACGAGTTTGCGAAAACAAATTCTTTCTGATCACGATTGTAGCAAGAGTCAGTTTGATTCAGCTCTCAAGAACTTACAGGTATCAATGAATATAGTGAGGAGTAATGAGCCCGATCTTAAGCAAGATATCTGGTTGCCATTTAAAGAGGTCTATTTGAATATCTGGCAACATCATTTGGATGACTAACGTCTTTTCAATATTCTAGAGAACTCGGATGAAATAGCATTTGAAAAAATTCCTTTCTACTTTCTTTGCCAGACATGCGGTAGAATTCATAGGTGACATGTTCATAGGGATTTTGGAGGTTCATTTCAATCCCCCACAAAGGGATCTCGCCAGCTGGGCTCATGGAATAGCGTAAGTCTCCTATAACATTAGATTTTTCTGGATGGAATCCTAAGTAGCCATCTGAGAATTTTCGAAATCGCTTGATATCATGATAGAGAACAGAAGCCTTGTCCAGTTTGGGGAATGATTTGTTGATATCAACTTTTTCTACCGAAGTCCCCTGAAAAATTTGATTTTTAAAACCAGTCCGTACAGCATCGATATAAAACTGCTCATCAAACAAATAAATAGATCTCCATAATAGAATGTTTCCTACAGTTGGTTTGACAATCATCCTTTCTATTGTGTGAGAGCGCTCCGCAGCCAAATGCTCAATGGTATTTTCAGCACGATTTAATTGCCACAAACCAAGTAATAAATAGAAGCCAGCAAAGATTAAACCTGCACGACAATAGTTGGTATTGAGGTTCTTAAAGCCGATGATTAAGGTGATGATTAAGCTGGCGGTGAAAATAGGATCAACAATGGCAATAATGCACCAAGCGATTCTCTGATCTAATAGAGGCCATAGGAGTTGAGTGCCGTAGCTGGTGCATGCATCAATAAATCCACTGAAAAGATATCCCATGAAGCAATAGAAATATAAAGTCTTGATGGGTAAGCGCTTTCTAAAAAATGGGTAGAGTAAAATAAAAGCTATGAGAGCGCCGATGGGAATGAAGAAGATGGAATGGGTAAAATGCCTATGATATTCTAGTGTAAGTAAAGGATCTTCAGATGAACGAATGAAGATGTCGGCATCGGCTAAAAGACCAGCAATAAGGCCAATGATACTCGCCATACGGATATGTTTTTTTTGGGAGGAGGCTTGAGCCACTGTGGCTCCTAATACTCCCTGAGTAACAATATCCATTGATTAGAGTTTATCCTTAAAACAGAGGCTTTCAAAAATCTTTTTAGGATATGACTAGGTTCTGCGCATGGCATTTTTCTTGAGAAAATCATGAATGAGTTAATTACAATCAAGCAAGGTAGCATGACATAGTGATTTAAGGCTGAGTATTGTTTATAGGGTTTTGTTCTACTGGTATTGTCTGTAACTATAGGCGCGGTTATTCATTTTCATTGCCAAATAAGCTTAAATACTACCACCGTTGATGACTAAAAGTCTGCCAGGAGTATCATCTAGGGAGACCCATGCTGCCAATCTATCAGGACTGGTGCTGCATGCGCTTGATAGTTTCGCTTTTTCTTGTTACTGAAAAGCTACGCACAGGCCATGTGATGGCATACATCTTGGTCGAGTCTGTTTTCCTTGTGGCTCAAGCTTTTAGGCATTTCGTTCAATTTCTATTATATCATCCGGGTTAAACACTTGCGGATTGGTAATCGGCTTGATGTAATATCAGATCTCACTATAACAGTTAGTTGTTTGCGGGGAGTACGGATAAAATGGCACAGTTAACAAACATCACTTTTTTAATCACTAGGATTTCCCTTGGAATTGTTGGTCTGGCGATCTGTTTGATTGTGCTATTTCCAGAGTATGTCGGTAAGGGCGAGGCCAGGGAATGGGAAGTTCAGAGGGTGGTTAATCTTCTTATAGGTCTCAATATGCTGATCGTTTCTGCGGTCCTTTTTATCAAGCCATTACAGGTGTGGCTCATGCGTAGTTTCGCTTTTCGGGCAATGTCTTCGATGAGTATTATTCTCCTTCTGCTGGCTCAAGTAACCTTAGCTGTAGCCGGAATTTCTGTGACTGCGGTAGTGTTATCAGCGGATTGGTTGGGGCTAGATCCTACACCAGGATTTGGTTTGACTCGATCACTACAACTTGCTGCGGGCTTAAGCCTTTTAGCTGCTACTTACCTTTTGCACAGCAAGCCTCTTCAGCGTTGGGTGGTCAAATCCTTTGGAGAAAAGATATTGGGCCACCTGCAGTTTATTGTGCTTTTATTTACCAAATACGCGCTATTACTTACCGGCCTAGCGACGGTTTTTTTGGCATCTTGTGCAGAGTTGATCGGTATTGATACTTCTCCAGGCTGGGGGCATGCGCGGACACTGCAATTCTGTGTGGGTTTGAGTTTTACAGCTGTAGCAATCATTTTGCAAAGCCGCGCGATGAAAGCTTGGTTTGTTAGACATTCTGGGCTCCGTCTTCTTTCACCAGTCCAGATTACAGTCATGCTTATCGTGCGGGTGATTTTAGCAGTTTCGGGGGTTTCAGTAACTGTCTTGGTGATATCTGCCGATTGGATTGGTTTAGATCCTACACCAGGTTGGGGGAGAGATCGTTTCATGCAACTCATTGCTGGCTTGGCTTTGTTATTTGCGACATTCATTCTTCATAATCGTTCTTTGTGGAAGTGGATGCGAAGAAGTTGATAACTTTTCTCAAATACTCTTTGGAGGTAGGAAATTGAAGCGGACTATTCCTTCAGTGGAGCCCTCTCATTTCTATGAAATTTATCAGGTTGCCATGGAATCGGTGGAAGCAATGCACCGCCCTTTAGTGGTGGCAAATGAGTGTGGTGTCACACTACCGGATAACGAATATTTAGATAGGATTGCCAGCACGGTTTATCCGTTGATGGATCGAGTCTCGCGCATTGTCCAAACTGTCTCTGGCAAGAGTATGACTTATGCACAATGTGTGGTCTTAAGAATTTATGGTTTGATGGTTTTACAAGAAGAGAAGGATCCTCGATTTCAGGAATTTTTTATGAAAAAAAACGGAGAAATCATTTCTTTGACAAGACCTTTAGTCATGGCGGGAGCTACTGCGGAACTCTCCTTTGAAGGTCGTTTTAATCGAGATAGCCTTTTTGAAGTGCTCCACAATTCTAGAACCTCCCCCCAGACTTAGAAACTTGGGAGTGTGAGAGATTTTAGATTTCCAACAAGGCATAGGCGGAGCGGTTCTCTCCTAATAGGACTCTAACCCAGTGAAGATAAAAAGTTGGAAGCTCAAAGGATCACAACCCTCTAGACAGTGCATGGAAGTGTGTGAGAGCTGGATTACTCTCATCCGGATGATGCAGATACGCGTTGGGTCAGTAGATAAATTTACGTGAGGAACTGGCAGGAGGCGTATAAGTTCTAGCACCCATGGATAAGGCAGCACTTGGTGCAAAGGAACGCAAATTTTTGCTGGTTGCTTTGAGCTCCTTCATGCTCATGCGGCGCTCTCTCGCAGAACTACCCCAACTCTCTGTAAAAATGACCTCATCTCGCGCTTGGTTATAGCCGACTATTACTGATGCATGGGAACCATGAAGCCTTGATGAAGGCCAGAGACTTCTTTCATTGAGTTCCTCAGGAGCTTTCAATTTCTTGTCCTTACTTGATTTGAAAGATTTGGCATACTGCGTATGGAAAGCATCTCGATCACGTGTAAAATAACGGCTGACTATGATGGGTTGTCCCTTATCAATCTCGCGCTTAATGGCATAGATGCTCGGAGTTATAGTCTTGATAAATAGTTTTCCTTCAGTGCCCACAGACCTAAGCATGCGCTCAGTATTCGCATTCTCAACATCACCTTCTTTGTAGCCCGCCTTGGAGGCCACTAGGTCAATATCTAAGTTTAGACCATGATAACGTGAAATCATGGTGACACAGCCTACCCAGCAATAGCCTCTAGAGCCCTGGTCTACAGTGGGGATATTCTTGACGATGACATCTCCATTGGGGCTCGTCATAACATTTGCCAAATTTTTTTCTTGTCTCATAGCTTTTGAAATCGAACTAGCGGTTGGTCTAAGTGAAGTGTCCGTTATGGTGAGATGAATGAGTGAATTAGGAACCACCTCTAAATCTAGTTTGAATTGGTTCTTTCTGAAGCTGGTTACTTTTCGTTTCAAGGCACCTGAGCCTGTCGTTTTGGGGAAGCCGGGACTCCCCGTATGAGCTCGGATATAGCGGGTTAGCTTGGATTCAATTTCACGCATCACCCCTGGTAGAGCTTTACGTTCTTTTTCTCGGCTCTCCTTGATCTGTTTTTGTTTTTTTTTCGCATCTTCTTTAATTTTTTCTTTTTCTTTGCTTGATAACTCTCGCGTGTCGATGACAGATGACTCGTCTAAATCTGAAGTGAAGTAACGTCCCTCTTCAAAGTAAACAAGAGTGACATGCTGGACCCTTTGCCCTTCCATCTTGGCTATTGCCTCATATGGTTTAATGCCAAAAATCGTGTCATTTTTATTTATTCTTAGATTGCGGGGATTTCCACTCGTCCACTCTCCAGGTAATCGATTACTCTGCCAAGCGGAGGGATTGAGGAGCGCCTTACCTATTTCGGAGGCTCTCGAGACGCCGGTCAAAATAGAAAAAAGCCAAGCGAATATTATCAAAAATCGAACCAGCATAGACAGTCCTAATATCGACATTATAGGCTCACTCTGAACAAGATACCAGTTTGTATTTTGACTAACTATCTCAAGAGTTCCTCATACTGAATCGAATGAAAAGTCTAGAATCTTGGTTGGGCTTCTGTATAGTTTAGATTTTATAAGTGTCCCCATAGCTCAACGGATAGAGCAATCCTCTCCTAAAGGATAGATGCAGGTTCGATTCCCGCTGGGGATAAATAATCTATATAGAGACCCTTCATCAAAAAATTCAGGTCTGAATTAAGAGCCATTCAATGAAATCTTGATTTGAGTCATATATAAATATCTTGCTACGATTTTCAAGTTTCTAATAGTTAATTTATGATTAACTAAAATGAGTTATAAAGCGTAATAATCTATCTAAGTAGTTAGTAGCCAATATATTAGATATTTATTTAAATATTACTAAATACCTCAAAATATTTTATTTGCCTAAAAAATGCCACTTGTCAGTTGACAAAATGATTATGTATGCTTCACAATTTATATTCGCCATAAGAGCATATAATCACCTGTATGTAACAAACTAAATTATAACCACAAAAACTAATAAAATGATGAGAACAAAAAGAGAAAGGGGTTTAAGCCTAACAACGTGCCTACTCCTACTAGCATTAACCATCTTTGTAGCCCCAACATCCGCACAAGTCCTGCAGTATGAATTTGAGGAAGGCACCGGGTTAACCACCAGCGATTTAACTGGAAACGGACACACCGGGCACCTCATGGGAGGAGCAGCTTTTTCCTTTGGCAAGCATCCAAGTAGCGGAGGCCTCTTGTTCGATGGAAGCAATGACTATGTGGCTATTAGCAACCTTTTCTATCAAGGGACTAACTATGCTACCTTTTCCGTGAGCTTCTGGTTGAAGACCACCGACAAAAGCAATCAAGTGATTGCCTCTTTTGACCGAGAGGAGTACTGGCGAGTGGAAATCAATGGGCCAAGTGCCGGTCAAGGGGATGTGGGCTTTACCGTAGCCACCACTTCGGGGGCTGTTGAGAGTCTTGGGGGAACCACCCGCATCGATAATGGGTTATGGCATCATATCGTCACGGTTTTCGATAATGGCGTGTTGAGTCTTTACATCGATGGAGTTTTAAACAATTCCAAAACGGTTGCCGGCACGACCTTTGGAACAGGCTCCACGCGCTATGGGTTTATCGGGGTGGGGTCTGAGGCAGATGTCTATGATGGAAGCAAAAGCCCGACTGATTATTTCAATGGCAGTCTTGACGACTTCCGGATCTATAACATGGGGCTGACTCAGACCGAAGTGCAAGCCCTTTATGATCAGAAACTAGCCGATGGGCTGGATGCTGATGAAGACGGTCTGGATGACCTATGGGAGTATCAATACTTGCTGGATCTCAGTCAGGGGCCTGCTGATGACTATGATTTGGATGGGTTGAATAACCTCAAT
>JBCCXA010000052.1 GCA_039192515.1 Verrucomicrobiota bacterium
GTGAGCCAATGGTCAGATCTTTCTGGTCTAGGAAATCATGCAACTCCCAGTAAGGGAGCCGTTACCTATCCGAGTTTAGCTTTTTTCCCTTCCGGACTCAAAGGCCTTGATTTTGGAAGTGGACGCAACACCTTGGAACTGTTCGATGCCCAAGAATCTGACGGCTTGCTCGACCAGACTGGTAGGGATGGTTTTGCTGCACTCATCGCTTACCGTAAAACCGGTAATCAAAGTGATCAACAGGATTTACTAGGTAATGTGTCAAAAACGGACGCTTCTCAGGATGGTGGATTCGTGGTAAGGCTAAGCTCAGGCGGAGTGCTACGTGCCATCATGGGGGATGTTTCACTCATCAGCACTGGAGATAATCTCAAAATAGGGGATTCTATGGTCATAGGCGTTCGCTACCTGGCTGATACCGGGCTCCTTGAGCTCTATAACTCTCTCGGGGACACAGTCGAGACGACCACGGTCGCTGCCACAGATTTTTCCAATTCCAGCCCACTGACTCTGGGTTCGGCGGACAAGCAAAGCCGTTACGCAATAGGAGTCATAGGAGAGGTCAAAATATTTAGCGGAGCCATGGATTCGGATGCATTCCAATCCGAGTGGTCCGCTTTGAACACTAAATGGATAACAAATGAAACCGACTATTGGGCTTCTGGACTGGGCTTTGATATTGGAAGCGAAGATGAAGACTTTGATGGTGACGGGGTATCTAATTTTATTGAATACGTTTTTGGTGGATCACCTATGGATAGCTCAGTGCAAATGTTTCCGGTTAAAATGAAAACCTCTGGAGATACCCTCGTTTACTCTCATGCTCGTCGCATAGATAGCAATGGCCTAACCTACCAAGTTCAAATCTCCCCCAATCTTCAGCCCGGCAGCTGGATGGATATCAATCCGAGTATCATTAATGTGGAGCCTATAGACAATGAATTCCAACTCATCGAGCTGGAGATACCAAGTGGTGAAGATTCCCTATTAAATGAGGGTGATGCTCTGTTTATTCGTGTGAAGGCTGTTTCCTCTCAGGAAACCGCCCCAAATATTCTTCTCATCCAAGCAGATGATCTTGGATATACCGATCTTGGTATTCATGGGAGCCAGATGGTTCAGACACCTCATTTGGATCGTTTAGGCCAGGAATCCATGCGTTTCGATCGTTTCTATGTGCACCCACTTTGTGCCCCTACGAGGGCTTCGCTCCTAACAGGTAAGCATTTCTGGCGAACAGGTGTTTACGGGGTGCATGGAGGAATGGATTTCATGAACTTGGATGAAACTACAATTGCTGAAGTATTGGGCAATGCTGGTTATCGAACTGGCATGTGGGGAAAATGGCATAGTGGAAAGTCAGACGGCTACTTTCCTTGGGACCGTGGTTTTGATGAGGCCTACATGGCCGAACTCTATGAATACAAAGATAATCAAGGGCTTCTAAATGGAGAACCGGCTCCTGCAAATGGATGGACTCCCGCGGTTCTTACCGACTACGCAGTGGATTTCATGAAAAGAAACCCGGATAAACCATTTTTCGCCTATGTTTCCTACCTGTCGCCACATGGAGAATGGGCAGCACCAGAGGAGTATATTGCACCCTATCAATCAGCTGGTTACTCAAAGAATAGTTCAACACTATACGGTATGATCAGTCACATGGACTATCACATCGGAAGGCTGCTGAACTCACTAGACGATTTGGGACTGCGGGAATCAACAATTGTTTTATTTATGAGCGACAATGGACCAGCTCGCAATGTATCTGGCTTTGATGTGACCGATGAAGAATGGATAGAGCGTATGGCTCCGCTTCTGCTAAGAGGTAAAAAATCCACGGTTTATGAAAATGGTATACGATCGCCCCTGTTTATCCGCTGGGGTGACCGCCTGAAACCAGAAGTAAATAATGAGATATTGACTATCATGGATATCCTCCCAACCTTAGCGGAGCTTGGCGGAGCAAAAACACCTGGAGGACTCGATGGAAAAAGCTTTTATTCTTTGCTAGAGAGTCCCCATAAAGAATGGCCTGAGCGAAACTTGTATTTTTCTTTGACTAAACCGAGTCTGCCAGGTGGAGTAGACTTGAAATACCAGCCTTTTGAGAAGCATACCCTTACAGCCGGTCCGCAACGCCTAGTGGTTATGGGAAATGGCCTAAAGCTTTTGAAGCGCAATGGTAAAGCGGACCTCTTTGACATAAGCGAAGATATAAGAGAACAAAACAACCTAAAGTCCAAGCAACCAGAAATAGCCAATTACTTGAGTGCTCAAGCTGATGCTTGGTTTGAGCGTATCCTGGAGGAGCCTGGGTCATTTACTCGTCCAACCATGCTCATCGGAAATAAAGAAAAAAAAGTGAGCGAGTTTCCTGCTTATTGCGTAGCGCAGACACAAGGCGGTCTTGAAAACAGTGCCTTTAAATTGAAAAATTGGAAAGAACTCGGAGACATCGCTACTTTCTATCTGCATATTCAAAGGCATGGAACTTACAACTTTGAAATCCTATTTGAAGATCAATTAAGTGCTTCGGCAGAATTTGAAATTGAGCTCGCAGGTCAGACCACTGTATGTAATACCGATGGCTTGGAAAAATCACATCAAGTGATTTCAGTGAATCCTATTGATGTCGAGCAAGGAGAGACAACCTTATCCATAAAACTGATCTCACCCCTTAGCACCGCAGTTGCTATGTCATCCATAACCATGAAGCGGGGGGACTGACAGAAACGGAAAAACTAAATTCCTTATGATGGTGCCCTAGAGCATTTTTGAATTTAACCCGAACGAGCAATAGAGCCTTAAAGATGAGTGCGAGATCTTTGCTTCAAGAAACAAAAAGCCTCTTGGAGAAATCAACTCTTGATACCGCTTCATCCACGCTCTTTTCCTTATGACTCAAGCTTTTAAGCATCTCGCTCCACTATCATTGAAAAATCCGAGTTAAATTTAAACATCCATTTTTGTCATATCTCCGCTCAATCAAGGTCTCTAGGAACCCCAAGTATTCATAGATTTTTGCACCGGGTCGATCCCTGACATCAGCACGAATCCAAGTATTATGGGGCTACGCATAGAGCCCTAGAGGCCTTTATTGGTCAAGCCAGAGAAAGAACAGGCTATAATGAAGCATTGTTACCTATTCATTAGAAAAGGTGCTGGTAAGTCCTTGCGCTAATTTGATAGAAAGTGATAGAGATAACTATCCTGAACTCTGTGCAATGTACCCATTCTCATCCCTTATCCACATTACAAGAAACTAGGACAGGATGCAGCAGAGATTTCCCCAGATTTCTCTACCGCACCTATTCTGATGAGCCTCATTTGGCGGAGAGACTGATATTGTCTAAGTAAATTTTATTGCCATCTTCTTTCGAATCCAATTGGAACTTGATTCTCGACCTATTATCAAATAAGTAGTCAGCCTTTTTAATGATAACCGATTTATTGTGCCGCTTCCCATTATCAAAATCTTTTCCTTTCTGGAATTCCGCAATTTGCAGCCATGTATTCGGCTTGCCATCATCAGTGCTATAATACAATTCAAGATTATGATCGTTCATCAAGTTTTCTGAAATAAATGAGAAATCAATTTTAAACTCTGAATACTTATACAAACGCAATGAATCTTTGAGCCTAATATGCGAAGATGATGTACCATCTCGCAATTCGACAGCTCCATGCTCAACACTATTTTTGTCGACTATTCGACAATCTTCTCCCCCATCAATGAAATAACGAAATCCTGAATCGAAATTTGCAAAAACAAGTTCTTGCCAGTCCGTGCTTCCACCTGACCCCGAATTGCGGCTAATTTTTAGATGAGCCATTTTAGCATTTTTGGCATTGGGGCCCTCCTTAATGGTAAGCCGGTTGTCATTCACAGTTACATCTACATTGTATTTATCCCATTTACCAAAACCATCAGGATCCTTGACATTAACCCCCTCGATATTCACTGAGTTAATTTGATTGGTCGCTACTGGGTCACCGCAAACGAGGTGTATGTTATAGTCCCCATTGGGTAATTCTATTTCCCACACTTTCCCATCAATGAGAATTAAGGTATTATTTTGTTGCTGTTTGTGACTGGTGTTCCGCTGGCGAGTTTGGTTCTTGTTGTTACTGTTCCAACCGTAGCGATGCCCGTTTTGTTCTGTGTAAACCATGCCGCAATCGGGATAAAAGCTCGCCGGCACTTGGCTACTTTTAGGCTGGTAGTTGATCCGTATGGGAAACTTAAATCCAGCATAGGGATCAGGATCTCCCAGCGGCGGATTATCATCGTCCCCCGGATCTGCAGGTGGCGTATCATCGTCTCCAGAATCTGTGTCACTATCATAAGATGGATCCCAGTCTATGAGTAGTGTATCCTCTACATTTTTTAGATAATGGAGACGAAAGCGCGCACAGACACATGACACGATGTCCGGATTAGATGAGCTACAAAAAAGGTGTCTTTGACTGTTTACCGTAACAAGATGACCCTTCTGATTTCTGAGCTCAAAGCTGCCGTCAGGGAATTCTGTTACAATAAAGTAGGCGTCACTTTTATGATTTGCATCTGCCACTAATCTCTGACTGCTTTCAACATAGTCATCGGTTAACTGGCTCTCAAACCAGACGACATCACCTGAACGAAACAGATTGAATTTATGTTTGGCTATAGCCTTGTTAGGAGAAGAAAGAGCTACCGAATTAACTACGCCATAATTGTCTCTGTCGGTGCTAACAGACCAAAAGCGCCCATCTTTCGCATTAGATATCACCACTGCAGTCTTGATGCTTTCCGCTAGTTCCGGCAATTGTATAACTTCAAAATGGCGGTCTTTATTTTCGACCCCACTAAACTTCCCGAATTTCACTTCGGTATCGGAATCGATATACATATTGAAGCGGTCTTTTACGCGTGCGCCGGGGTCATCAGAGAAGTTAAAACCACCGCTCCCAGATCTCTCAAATCTCAACTGGTTAGCAGGATTGGCAGAACGGCTGTAACTCGCTACCAAATCTCTATCCTTCATACTACTATTGCCGTTGGGCCCTACGTAATCTCCCATAGTGATGGACTGTAATTGGATCAAGTCTTTATGCACATGTTCATAGAGCCAAAAGATCGCTTCTGGATGTTTCTGCTCAAGATCGCCTAAATCACCATAATACTCGATCCCACGCAATCTCCTATCACTTGGTTTATTACCGGAATCGCCCAGAGAAAGAAAGAGACTGCTCTCTCTGGAACGAATGGCGACTGGAATGACCTCAGGGAAATGCATGTCTGGATCCTTGAAACTATTAAGACCAAAGGTGCCTTGAGTCGGGGTTTCCTCAACTTCATAAATAAAGAATTTACTACTATCCACTGTTTCCATCTCTTCATGCATGCCATAGTAGAGGTAATAGTCGTCATCTTTACCACCTTCGCCTTGGTGCACATTAAGAAACTTAAGATCGGAACCCACATTAGTAGCTTGTTGTGTGGTTACTCGGAGGCTGTAGGTGTTATCTATGTTATCTAACAGCTTGAATGTATGCTCCTTGTAAGGCACACTTCGGTCATCGCCTGGATTCTTTCGCCCCGCCCATACTTTATTCATTTTGCCGTTATAATCTTTTGCATCAGGAGTGCCATAATAGGCCAGACGATGGCCTGTAGCATAAGATTCAAGCCATATCTTATCGCCATCTACATACATCCAGAACTTACTTCTCTCTGGGAGGCATTCTAGAGAGTCTGCATAGGCTTCGCAGCGAACCCATCCATCACCATCCACATTCAAGTAACGGGAATTATCTAGAGAATAAATAGCCACCAAATTTAAAGCGGTATGTTGACGAGGATCATAGCTATGGTGAGGATTTGAAGTACCCACGAAAACCTCATCATCTGCGTCTCCCTGAAAGCCCTTCTTAATAACCAAGGCGTTGATGTAGTTCCACCTAGCAGTAAAACGCGTTTTTGTATGGCTCTGGACATATGTGATTTGAGTCCCCACCGATACATCCATAGTGAGATTCCCTACATTCTTTTTATTCCAGCCCCAGCCTTTACCAAGCATGTGCTGTGTAAAGCTTAATCTAGCAGGCCATGCTTCAAATTCAATTTTCGAGCCGGCGAATTTACCTTTTCCCAAAGGTATACTGCCTTTGAACGAGGTCCATACTTCTGCTAGAAAATAGAGATTATCGTTTGGAGTTTTAATCCCAAAGCTATCATTATTTAATATCAAATGTGCGTTATCTAGACCAACGCCAGCCTTAAAACTGAGAGCAAGTCCTGCTTGTGTCTTCCCACTCACTTTAATCACTAGCTCGACGTTATCGGCAAGCCATTCTTCACTATTCCTATTGGCAGCTAGAAAAAGCCCTTTATTAGTGGAGACATGAAGCTCCAGTTCTATTTTCCAGGGAGCTTGCTCTTCACCCGAAAGCTGAGAGGATACATAAAAGATAAAACTAGGAGAAAAATCCACCGCAGGAGGAGCAAAGACGTTACTTGCTAAAGCTTTGCGGTACTTCTGCATTTTTAATTCCTCAACTAAATCGAGGGCGATAGACTTATCGGGATTCACCAAAAAAGTCTCGCTGAATTGGGCCACTGATTTTGCGCTAACGCTATACCCAGGGGCCATGCTGAAAATTGATTGCTGGTTTGTCTTCAAATGCTTATGAAAACTTTCACTCAATGACCTAAGCATTTTCCGGCGCGCCTTCTCATCAATGGAATTGAAATAACCCAATGTCAATTCCCTATCCGAGGCTACTTTGAGCCATTTCTTAGTCTTGGATGCCATGACTTTGACAGCTTCATCTGAGGCATGCTTGATGAGACCCTTCACTCTCTTAACCAGATCCTTGAAATTACCTTGGAAATTCTTAAGATCGTTAATGGTGTTTAATCCAAGCTGTTCGACGTGAGCAGTAAATTTACCAGCTTGCACTGCTACATTCACAACACCATCGCCAAAATCGAGTGTATAGGCCCCCACATCGGTCACGATTTCGATGGTATGATTATTGAGGTATTCAAAACCTACAGCAATGGCATTGCCGAGATCATTGAAATCCGCTACCTGACGCATTGAGCCATTAGCCACACCGTTACCGAGCTCAGCCAACTGAATAGCCGTTACCTTACTTGTATCTTTTGTGAGATTTGCCAAATCCGAAATTTGTTTTTGGGTGTATTCTGAGAGAGCGGGAACCTTATTCCCGAACTCATCTTTAACAAATTTTTTTGCATTTTTAGGTAAGTTATTGATTGTCTTTTTCGCCTTCTTCCAAAAACCCGCATCCGCGCTAGACGTTATTATGACACCGATGATTAAAACAGATATGAATTTAAAGAGTATCTTACTAGATTCTACTTTCATGGTTTTGTTTATCCTTTATTTGGGTTCATACACTCTATTCCCCGGATATACCTAGAGCACTCTAGTTACCACCGTATTAATTGATGAAACCTAGGCACAGCCGAAAGAGCAGTAGCATTCCCGATATCTATAAGACCAAACAAAAGGCGTCGATCAATTAACCCGAACAAGCGAAAGCTTTTACACTACCGTGACACAACCGTGACATACTTAAAACAATCGTAACATAAGCATGAGCTTTTTAGTGGAAATGCTCTTTGTTTAGAAAGACGTCTGCAGGGAGAATCTATGGATATTGCAACTACCCAATCATACAGAACTAGCACTTAGATAAGAGTATTTAATGGAGTTTCAAACCGGATGATTTAGTAAAAGTGGAACGAGATGCGTAAAAGCTTGCACCACAAGAAAAAGAGGGCTGACGAAGATGTATTCCATCACCTCGTCTGAGCGTGGCTCTTATAGCCAAGCGAGTGCCAAACTATCAAGCGCGTGGAGCACCCATCCGGGTGGAATAGAGACATGGATCTCTATGGTTTATTCTATGCTTCCTGGCCATGATGTCGCGTGGAGCACCCATCCGGGTGGAATAGAGACATGGATCTCTATGGTTTATTCTATGCTTCCTGGCCATGATGTCGCGTGGAGCTTCAAGTCAATAGCATCAGTCAGGTTGGATTAAAACAACCATCTTCGTCATACTTCGCTTCAACCAAGGCATCTAGCGGGGCCAAGTGTTCACAGATTTTTGTGCCGGATAGATCCCTGATATCAACACGGATCCAAGCACCATAGTGCTACGCACAAAGACCTTGAGGGATTCACTGGTCAAGCCAAAGAGTGAACAGGCTGTAATGAAGCACTATTGCCTATTCATTAAAAAAAAGCACAGGTGATAAAAGAGTTTAGCTGAAGAATGCGTTACGGTGTCGCACCTTTGCTGGAATCACAGGATACTGCATGAAGAACATACCGATAAACTCTATGACATTATTTGCTTGAAGCCTTTATTTTACAAAAAAGTCTGCAAGTCTGAGTAGACCCTTTAATACCGGCCCCCATCTATGCAGTGGGCGCCACCCACACCAATCTTTCGATTGGCTTTGACCATGAATCAGTATGCGGTAGAGATTTCTTACATTCTTCTACCGCATCTGTCCTTTTTAGATTAACGCTTACGATGCCATAGAGGCTTAAAGCCTTACCAACCTTTTTGAACTTCTATGGCATCATTCGAATTTAATTGCTTAGCAAACCTGTTATCCGGATATTGTCCAAATAAACATCATCACTATTGCGCGAAGCATTACAACGGAAACGCACCCTCGTTTGGTCTGTGAAAGTAAAGCCGCTAAAAGTCACGGCATTGCCGATGTAGACAAGGTCGTTGCTGAACTCCTGGTCGAGCGTATAGGTCGCTACTGTTGAATAGTCCTGGCCTCCATTCGTAGAAATCTCTAGCAAGAAAGATTCTCCCGCATCGAAGTTGATGACTTGATAATCAAATTCCACAGTAATTTCTGAATAACTGCTCAGCGCTAAATCATCGGTAGTCACCACGGATGACGAAGTATCATCCTGCAAATTGATTACACCTTTAGACCCATTGATATAATTTCCGGATTTTCTGCGACGACAGTCCTTCCCGCCATCAATCCAATTTCCGAAATTACTCTCAAAGTCATCAAATTGAATTTCAACCTCAGTGGCAGCAGCAGATAACTGAATGAAATCCGTATCAAAGCTACTGGTCTCCATAATAACCCGCAAGGTCTGCACACCTGCCTCCAGTTGAATCGAAGGGATATTGACATCAAACCAGACATTCCAACCGGCACCACCTGTATTGAAAGTAATGGGACCTGTCAAATCGATCAGGGAATCCAAGTCGTTCGGGTCCACACCCCAGATGCTAAATGATTTATCTGTGGCTTCTGCGGAAGCAACCCTTGCCACCCCACTGTACGAGCCGGATTCTGTTACCTCAACGGTATACTCTAACCATTCGCCCTGAACCACCCAGCCAGTCGCATAGTTGTCCCCAGAAACATTTCTAAGATCAACATCGTCTGTGCGATACACCTGACCGGTGTTACCTGGGCTTGTATCGGAGTAGCTGACGCGAAAACCGGTATTTCCGAGGTTTAGACCTGCATCATAATCCTCCACCTCAATAGTGCCTGGGATAGTCGTATAGGGCTCTGTATATAAGCCTGCTGCATATTCGATACCCCGCAACATATGTTCGCGATACCACGCATACTTCTTTTGGAAAAAGAGCTGACGCCTTTGTCCAATCCCAGTGTACCAGGATCTACCTTTGCCATAGTCTCTGAACCAGTAGGGACCATAACCTTGATACCAGCTTATAGGATGCTCCGCGCCAAAACGAAAATCATGACGGCTCTGTTCAAAACTCGTACCATTCTTAGAAACATGTGGATATGAATTCTCGTCTACAAATAACAATGGCGTGAGTCCCTCAATTTCTAGAGGATTTTCTTCAAAATTATACCACTCATCAAAGAAGGCGATGTAGTTGGCATCCAAGTTATCAAACAAAGGGGTGACTATTCCAGGGTACTCAGGCGCTTTATAAAGATCAGCAGGAGCTTGAGGTGGGTGATCTAGAAAATTCGCTCCGATCAGTCCATCATACCAAGGCCACGTTCCTGAAACGTCGCAGGCGCCATGTATACCTACAAAACCGCCGCCGCCTTTGATGTAAGACTCGAAAGCCCCCTTCTGGCTAGCATTCATTAAAGGATCTGTAAGCGACTCAGAAGTGTGTAGGAAAATCACAGCCGCGTACTGAGCCAAGTTTGCCTCCGTAAATGCGGATGGATCATCCGTACTGTCGACTTGAAAATTGTTTTCCGTTCCCAGCTTTTCAATGGCTGCCAATCCATCTGGAATGGAGTCATGAACAAAGCCAGTGGCCCGCGTAAAGACCAAAACTTTATAGTTTTGGGCAGCTAATTCTTGCACAGATATCGCTAAAAGCGGCAAAATCAGCGAACATAATTTTAGGTGTCTTTTATAGGTATGTATCTTATTCAGTATATTCATGATGTTAAGTATATTAATTAGTTTGATGATAATTTAATTTGGATGCCATGTATCCAAATAAGGTGATGCGAGTATTTGATATGTATTCATATTAGTAAAGGACAAAATCGAAGTTTATTGATAAATAGATATAATTATCAAATTCGTGGAGGTTTTTATAATTTGTAAGACACAAAAACATGTCACTTGCATCGCCTTTCCTTCACACAAACGCCTGAAGATATCATAGAAGTCGAAGGAGATGGCTAAAAGCATGAGCCATAAGGAAAAAAGTCACCGAAGATGTATTCAATCCCACCGTCTGAGTCCGTCACTAGTGCCAGATCCAGTGCACCTTATGAACCTCAGCCTTTACTCAATAAATGACCATAACTCAGACCAAGAGCCTTTTCCCAATGACCTTGAGGAACCTTGCTGTCATAACCAGCTCGATCCCACTCAAGTTCGGACACTAGGGCCATATCCACCTATTCTGATATACACACACTCACCCTGTATCTAGCGTATTTTAGAATTTATTTTAAACACTCCATTTTTGTCCTACCCCAGTTCAACCGGAGTAACCAGGCATGTGGTTTTCCAGTTATTTTTAGAATATAGTTTATTTTGTGTTCGATAAAATCTGTTTTAAAAGGATACCCCATCCCTTTGATAGTAAGGACAGCTACTTGCCTAGCTAGTTTTGTAATCTTTGTTTTGATTCTTTGGCTAACTTCTTTGAGTTCGGTAAATCTATCATGGGTCGCTACGCCCATCAGACGCATGAGTTTTAAAAGCTCTGGATCTTCAAGAACCTCAACAGCCATGCTCGCTTTAAGTTTTTTTCTGCACGCTTCGGCTTCCATGAACTGGTTAAAGAAGTCTTGGAGTAAAAGCTTTTGCATCGGTTGCCACTTTCTTGCTTTAAGAGCTCGGTCTCTTTGGCTAGTTTGGGAAACATCGGTAATGTATGACTTCTTAGACGGCAGCATTGTGGTCGAGAGGTCGTTGACTCCTTTATGATCACTCGAAAAAACTTTCACCTCTCATAGCTATGTTAATTAGTTATGAGTCATTTTCTTAAACTTGTCTTTCTAGGTCCTGAATTTTTATCCAGCGTCATACTGACGAACCGGAGTACCAGTTTAGCTTATGTAGATCAATGTTTAGATCATGCGTTATAGATAAACATCAAGTTGCGGTAGATTTTTATCTAAATCAAATTCCGCGTTTTTGGTTGCTCCATTTGGCAATTCTACCTTTATTTCATACTCGCCGTAGAAACCGCGTATTTTAACTTTGCCTTTTTCTTCAAGTGTAACAGATTCTCGGGTCCACCACTTCTCTTTGATCAGTTTTTTAAGTGCTAAATAGGCCGGTTTCGGATTATTCTGTCTATCCAGTAGACCACATGGATCACCATTAAGTGTATAAAGATCCGAAGGCCACCAATAGACGATTCCTTGTACACGAGGATGGCTAAACATGATTGTGTAAACCGAAATGATGTCCTGGACATGCTTTTTCTCTGTTTCGGGGTTAGAAACCCATTCTCCAGCTTCATTCTTAAAACCTTCACTGATACTTAGTTCCGTAAAGTAGATAGGTTTGCCATAGGCCTTAAACATCTCTACCATCGCCCAGATTTCTTCTAGCGGCTGCCTTGGCCTCCAGTGATAATGGGATTGAATGCCTATGATATCTACCAGGTCAGCTCCGTTAGGGTCGGCTCCTAGTAAGGGGTCGATCCCCATCGTTTTATATTCTTGAACCGCTTGAAAATCGTTGACTGCCAACATGGCAAGAGGATCTACTTTTTTTGCCTCTTGATAAAGTTGCTTATAATAGTTCTCAAACCCGACCTCTTTAGTGGCTGCAATGAGCTTTTTACCTTCAGCTCTCTCTCTAAACCAGCCGGATGGCTCATTGAGGATTTCATAGGTATCAATCCGACCTTTGAAATAGCTCATAAAATCACGGACGCGTTTTAGCTGGGCTTTACGAATTTCTTCAGCGCTCAACTTTTGGACCCAAAAAGGTTCAGGCACCCAGTTCCAGGCCAAAGGATGGACCTTTGTTGCTAAACCGTGTTTTTCCGCCCAGGCCAGAGTTTGCTCGGTGATTTCATATTTGGGCTGACCGGGTTCGGGTTCATAACGGGACCAAAAGCATGTGATTGTTAAGTAGTTAAAAATATCCAAGAAATGCGTCTCAAATTTTTTTGCTAGCTCAGGCAAGGTCTCAAAACGGTTCACCATGCCTTTATCATAGTTAAAGAGCCATGTCGCATTGCTGCCAAAATGAAAGGCATGTTGCTTCATATTGATTGAAATTTTTGTTCCCACGGGCAATGGCTTTTTGTCTCTATCATAGAGATTTAGCGTAACACTTCCTTTCCGGTGCTTTTCAATCCGGGCATTGGCTCCTTTTAACACCGCTTCCTCTGATTTTTTATCTTCGATCATCTTGAAATCAGTCCAGTCCTGACCTTCCTGGGCATACAAAAAACTGTATAACACGGATAGCATTATCAGCATGAATACTATTAGATTTTTCATGATTGCTTTTCTATATCTATGGGCGGGGGGGCTTGTAGTAATTTAGCTTCCAGTATTATGGATACACCTTTTCGATTTTTAGGGGAATCTTAATTCCTGGTTTTACCACGCTTTAGTTCTTAACATCTGTGTGCTCACACCTCTTTCAAGCAATAGGAGTTGACATAGAAAGCGAACCGTTTCTAAATTACGCCCTCATACTACTTTTATTCTCATGAAAGCTACCATGCCATTACCCTTCAAAGGCCAGGAGAGAGACGGGTTACGTCTAGACATAAGGCTTTTCACATTCCTGATACTCATTTTAAGTGTTTTCCTAGCTGAGTCACCAGCAGCGCAGCAGAACACGAATTGGACCGAGTGTTCGGTTAATTGGAGAGCCACCGGCTCGTTCGCTCTAGATCTATCGCCATTTCTTAAAGCTCCTGCCGGAAAGCATGGACCGATTCGAGCTAAAGACGGACATTTTTTCACTGGAGACGGTGAACGCTTTAGGATCTGGGGATTCAACCTTACAGGAAGCACCTGCTTTCCCGAGAAAAGTGACGCCCCTATGTTCGCTGAATTTATAGCCAGACGTGGCATTAATTCTATCCGCTTCCACTATTTGGATTCAAATTGGGGTAATAATGCGACGCTATTCGACCCCGACCTCGACCATACTCAAGCTTTACAAGCAAGTCAGCTGGATAAGCTGGACTTCTTTGTGGCAGAATTGAAAAAGCGCGGTGTCTACAGCAATTTCAATTTAAATGTAGGGCGCCATTTTCGCAAAGGCGATGAGGTCAAAGACTTTGAGCTGCTGGGTTTAGGCAAGACAGTCTCCTATTTCGACGAACGCATTCAGAAGCTTCATGCAGAATTTGCAAGACAACTTCTCACGCACGTAAATCCCTATACTGGACTCGCCTACATCGAAGAACCCGCACTCATGATTGTCGAATTGGTCAACGAAAATTCGATTGTCGAATCCTGGGTAAAAGGCCGTACTCAAGGCCAGTTAACGGAGCCCTCTCGCAGTATTTGGAGGGATATTCCCCCATCCTATGCTGAGAAGTTAACACAACATTACAATGAATGGCTCATGACCCAACTGAATCCCAAGGAGTTGAAGCGTTTGCGTCAGGAATGCCAAATTCAGCCGCATGAAAGCGTTCCGAGATTAGCTCCCTGGCAGTTTTCAAAAGCATCTAATTTGAGATTTCAAACTGAGGCTAGATTTTACATTCATTTAGAACTGCAGTACTTCAACCGCATGTATCGGTTCCTTAAAGATGAGCTAAAGTGCCAGGCTCTCGTAGTGGGAAGCAGTGACCACAATCACCACATGAGTGGATTGCCTCATCTGAAATCCACATCACAAATGGATGTCGTTGATAGCCACGTCTACTGGCAACATCCTGCAGGGAATTGGATGGAAGATATCCAAAACTCGGCCATGGTAAATGAACCTCTAAAATCCACAGTTGTTCAATTGAGTCGGTCCAAGGTTGTCGGCAAACCCTTTATCGTTTCCGAAACCAACCACCCTGCCCCCAGTGATTACGCCACTGAAGGAATCCCTATTCTCGCAGCATATGCGCAGTTCTTGGACTGGGATGGAATATACTTTTACACATTGAGTCACGGCTCTCCTAAAGAATGGGATACCCGGCACCCTATGCAATTCGATATGGGACCCGACCCTGTCAAGATGACCAATTTTAGCGCCGCCGCCTACATGTTTTACCGACAAGATCTGAAGATAGCCGAAAGAACGCATCGACTCAAGTATACCAATGAACAGGTGCTTGAATCCCTAAGACTTGAAGATCACCATTTCCCATTTTACTCACCTGGCTTGGATCCGGCTATCCCTCTCGTACATGGCTTGGAAATCGCAAACTTCGCCAGTAAGACGCCTGTAGCCCATCCCAAATTAACAAATACCGACCGCAACCGACTACTTTCCGATACCGGGGAGTTGGCATGGGTTACTAACACCGAAAGCACCATGGGCTACATCACTGTAAATACCCCCAAGACTCAAATATTATGCGGCTATATTGGCAAAGAAAACGCTTCCCTGGACAACCTTGCCGTGAATCTCGAGAGCGCCTTCTGCTCAATAATTATCAGCTCCCAGGATAACCTGCCCTTGAAGTCCTCCAGTTCTATTCTGGTGGCCGCAACTTCTAAGAGTGCTCCACAGAATATGAAATGGAAAGATCAGACGCTTCGCAAAACATTAATCCATTGGGGAGCGCTTCCAATGCAAATGAAAGCTCTGCAGGGCACCATTACGCTCAAGAATCTTGAAAAAGGTCGTGCTTTTCAAGTAACGGCTATGGATGCTAATGGCATGACCCTAGGACACCATATCGAAACACAAGAAAATACCGATGGGCTAAGCTTCAAACTAGGACACCCTGCAACCGTTTGCTACCAAGTCAAACGGTCAGAAACCTTCAATTAGAATCATTAAAAGCGTGGCTCATCCGACCCAAGGTGAGTCAATTCTTAATGCTCGTTAATGGGTCACTTTTACATGCGCGTTGACATTGCACCCACGTGGCAAAGGTTACCTAAATATGGATAAATTAACTCTACTCCAACTCAACTCTTGATCTATTGACAATTAACTAAGTACTCTTTGCTTACTTCTATTCTTCGCTTTTCCTTTTGTGCGAAACTTTTCGGACATCATCCGCCATGACACTTTCCTTATTAGCAGCGATGAGCCGCTAAGTCGAGAATTCTCCCAAGCCACGCTAGCACCAGACCATGATCAGCTAACGCTCACCCTAAGGCAAGGGAAGCAATAGTTATCAACCATTTTCAGAGATTTGTCTTTCTGCAGACTGACCCTCTTTCCTAATTCCCCAATGGGATCTCTGTTAATCCATCTTCCTAGGTTGGATGAGTAATAACGATATCCATAGTAGTTGAGCTGTGTTTCTGGATCAAAATACTTGGTGGAGAACTGGAAGGAGTTTGCGAAAGCATAGCTTCCAGTTGCTTCTCTAACTTTTCCAAAGGCATCGTAGCGGTAGGAGGCAGCCAGGTTGCCTGAGCTATCGGTGAGTTGCAGGACATTGCCGTTGGCATCGAAGTGGTAAGCGTAATCCGCAGATGACGCAGATGAGAAGTCTTTAATGAAGACCAGCCCTCCGACCCCACCAGCTCCTTGCATGGTGCCTGATAAGTCAATGCCCCAGGTGTATTGTTTAGCAAGGCTATAGGAACCGCCGGTGGTGATCTCTTCCTCGACTAAATTCAAGCTAGTCATTCTACCTTATCATCTATCAAAAAAGATTCCCATAGCACCAAATAACTATCAATTGGAGCGCCAACATCTGTATTCATAAGGCAGATAACTGGCGCATAAATAATTCTGCTATATGAACTAATTCTTTTCTTATAAGGATCCGAACACATTTTGAATGCAATATGAAAAGGTCCTATTGATAGAAAATAAAGTGCCAAGACAAGAAATAACAATATTATCAATCTAGCAGGACTTACCTCCCACTCGGGTACACCATGTTTCCTATTATTCACGGCACCTTTATTTTTTGTTCATCAAGAACTGATAGGTCATTAATTTTGCTGCTTAAGACTTTTCTAAATTGCTCATTCTCTGATGAATGTTCTTTACAAAATAATCAAATTCTCTGCGAGACCTCATCAGATTTATCAATTCTTGTAAGACAATCATTTGCTATATCTTGATGAAGTTTTTTCCTTAAAAATTGTCCATCATCATCCTCATTCAAGTACATTAGATAAACCATTCTTTGCATAGAAACCAAGTCCATATCTTTTTGGTTATGTTTCATGAATTCATTAATATTTTTCACTACTGTAGACATATCATCAACAGTGATTTCGGTTGTGCCGTAAAGATTTTTTAATGCTTGAATAAAAATGTTAACCCTTATAAGGCTATCTCGAATTTCTTCGGATGATAAATTAGAGCTACGTCTAATATTTAAATACTCTAAGTACCCCGGCGAAAGAATCATGGCAACTAGCATTAGAACAATCAAAGGAATCACTGCTAACGGTATTCTTGAGATCTTCATCGCGGCCTAAGTATTATTTTATATCTTGTGATAAAATTAATTTACTGTTTTTTATCTTGGCATATTTGAAATGCAATGTAAACGTCATGCAACGCACCGTTTGAAGTGGTTGGAGTCATAGATATCATAGGAGTTATGATGCTGGCAACTATGGCAGAAGAGAAAACGATCATACTAAAGACCGATGTCTTGGGCAGAGTGACGATGCCCAAGGAGAA
>JBCCXA010000053.1 GCA_039192515.1 Verrucomicrobiota bacterium
AATAGATTGCCTCTCGTCGATCCCCTCGGCTCATCACATGGTAGATGGCTCCTTCATACTCTATTCGTGGTTGTCTTGGCATCTAAACATAGGATATGTATCACAAGTTAGTTGTCAATAGCAAGGTCTGACCCCTTTTTTTCGCCTAAACCTAAGCCTGAAATAAACCCAGCAATAGAACAGCGAATTAGAAACAAAACGACTGTAGCTACGACCCGTATCATAGAAAAGGTCATAGCCATAGAAAAAGTGATTTGGGACCAACCAGAACGAGAACGGATTACTTGGAAGATTGAAAAACATCTCGCTGAGATCGAAACGACCTACAAGCTTAAAACGAAAAAGACTCCCAAGAAATTGTCTGATCAACTAAGTGAACTTGTATCCAAGCTCTTCCAGAGGTAACTAGTAATTTTCCAAACCCCAATTTTTTTTATTTTTTTTGGCAGCACACAAGACCGATGTATCTTTTTCCCAAAAGGCCCCGGCGGGTTCTCGGTGGGTGGCCAGGGCTTGGAGAAAAAGGTCAAATTTTCTCAAGAAGAATCTAATTCTTTCAAAGCTTCATCAATATTTTTATGAAACTCTTCATCGTCTTGAATTTTGTCTTTCCAAACATCATGCCCAAAAACCAATTTCTTAGCAGCACCTCCATCGATGCCAAGAACTTGAGTCAATATATATAATGACTCTGTTCTGATCATTCCTTTTTCCTTAAGAAAGACGACCAACTGCTCAGAGGTATGGCCAGAGTTTTTGAGTTTTTGGCATTCAGCTATTAAAGGATTGTATTTTTCAAGATCCATAAACTTATATATTACTATAGTAATGTTATTAAATAAATGAGATTCTTACCTGTTAGCGCCCCAGCAACACGTTCAGCCTCAAGACGTATTGTATTATATCCAGCTTGTTTAGCAGCCCATCCTAAATCAACCATAACTTGTCTCGCAGCTGCGGTTCCTGGATACTTGCCAAAAGCTTCAATAGAGAAATTCCTCAAAATTAAAGTTGAACCTTTACTTGATACCTCAGTGTATACCGTAACAGGTCCCTTAGGCGTTTGAAGTATTTTCAAAAACATATTTGCATTACTAAACTGGATTTTGGCAGCGCCTGGGGAAGCTTTTAACGTATTCAAATTTAGAGTAAAACTCTTTTCCACTGTGCTTGCTAGCCCAAGAGGGTCTATGTAAGAGCAAGGGCTATTTTCAGCATAACGTTTCAAATTAAACTCTGAGGACATAAATCTAATAGGATCTTGAGAGATAAATCTCCCCATCTTCGGATCATAATATCTAGCACGATAATAATAGAGACCGACTTCACTATCCCATTCTCTTCCAGTGAACCCGAACTGATCAGCTTCTGCTACACCAGTCTGATTAATAATTTCTCCATAGCTTGAATAATCAGTTGTTGAAACTATGTTACCGGAGCTATTTGTAATAGATTGAACAGTTCCAATACGGTCTTTGAGATAGAAACCAAGTCCACTACCAGATCGATGACGTGCTAGAACATCGTCAACACCATCATTATTGTGGATGTAATGAGTTATAATACTACCATTGTCTTCCTTCCAAATTTGATTTCCCTGGTAATGCCACACTGTCTCTGAAGCATCTACTCGCTTTCTGATTCTGCGATCAAATAAGTCATATTCATAAATAACTGTCTGTAGTATTGAACCCCCAGAGCTTTCATTAATGACTTGAGCCAACCTATTTCTGTGATCATATGTATACCTTTGCACCTCTCCGGAAGTGTTGTCTGTCCTGGCAATCAAATTGCCCTCAAGATCATGCGAAAGCGTATAGTTGCTTACTTGATCGTATTGATTATGTTCATCGAGTTGCAACGTATAGTTCTGACTATTTGCTGAAGTCCTATTGCCGGCATCATCATAAGCAAAGTTCTCTGTTTCAGTTGGGAATGAAGGTCTCACCGCATCGGTTAACTGACCGGTTAGATCATAAGTGTATTCTATGAATTTAGAGTTTTCAGTTGCATCATCAAGCTGCCCTGCATCATCATAATTATAATCAAATGACTGTAACGGCAAGGCAGCTGCATCTTGGTGCTCAACTTTTGTTATTCTCCTTAATGGATTTGTTCTCGGCTCAATTAACTGATCAAGAGCAGGCTCAATTTGCAGGATACCTATAGCTTCAGTAGCACCCAACCTATCTAATAGCTCTTGACGTCCACTGGCATTATAGAATTGAGGGGCTACGCCATTATCTTCTAAAGCGCGATTAAATTCATAGTCTGTGGAACTTACAACGTTAGCTATATCTTGGGTTATAGCATTATATCTCGTAATGTATTCGATATCACCAAGGGCATTATGATCTATTTTTATACTTGCGGGAGCAATTCCACCTCCATGCCAAAATATATCTGTCAGTATCCCCCTTTCATCCATAATGCTCTGCATATTGACCCCAGATCCATCAGTAATTGTCTGTTGTCGTAATACATCGTTGTAGCTGTAATCTAAAGTAAATGGAGCTTGGCCGGTGTATGTTGTTGTCATAAAATCGACTCTATTGCGACTATCAAATTGGAATTCAAAACTCGCAACCTCATCGCTCGCTAAATCAAGATTCCCTGCATTATCATAGGTAAGATCAATTTCCTTAACAATTGTCAAACCATCGCTTGCTATCCAAATTTCTTTAATTAGTTGGTTGTTACTATCATAGACGAATTTACGAACACGTCCTAAGCGATCTACAATCTCAGTTAAATTATCAACACTGTCATATTCATATAATGTTGTTCTATTTTCTGTCCCAACAACTTCTATACGTTGTTCTATACGATTCTTACCATCGTAAACAAACTCAGTCCTGTTACCATTGGGATCTATCACTGCGGTTCTATTTTTGGCTGCATCATACTCGAAATTGATCTCGGTATTATCTGGCTGAACAATCTTGGAGATCACTCCATCATTACGGTAAAAACGTTTAGTCACTCTGTTTAGAGGATCTGTTATGCTAATCAGACGTCCTAGCTCATCATAGTCAAAAGTTGTCTCAGCATAGATGTCTGGCTGGCTTGGATCTGGTGCGTATTTGCGTGAGATCAAGCGGCTATTCCGATCATATTCAAACAAGGTTTCTTGACCAAGGGCATTAACAACCCTTACTAATTCACCCTCAAAATTATAATAGTAATCTGTGTCAATATCACCGGTAGACGTTTTGACTCTGCTCTTGGTTAATAGCCCTGCCTCATCAGGGAAGAAGTCTTGTATATCTCCACTTTCATTTACAGTCCTAGTGACTTGTGTGTAACTATTATAGAACAAATCTAATGTAGAGGAATCATCTCTGATCACTTTAGCAGGTTTTATCGTCTGGAATGGATCAACAACACTTGGGTAGATAAACTGAGTGACTCTATTTTCGCCATCAGTAATATCTTTAACACGTCCAAGAGCATCACGGCTTAGCTTAAGAGAATTAGTTTTAGGATCAGTCAATTGGACAAGCCTACCATTATCGTTATATGAATATTTTATGACTCTACCCAATTGATCAATTTCACTAGTTAAGTTACTAAACGAGTCATATGTCATACTCATGACATTCCCAAGTCTGTCTGTCTGAGTTAGCATATTTCCTTTATTATCAAATGTCCTAGCAATTGGTAATGTAGGATAACCAGGTTCGTAAACCTCAGTCGGTAGGTCCGGATTATTAGGATCACCATACACATTGACTGAAACCACATTATTCTCATTGGTATACTCTAGGATATTCCCTCTATCATCATACCTAGTTAAAGTAGTTAGGTTCTGAGTTGCTCCGTCCGCATCCGTCACTGCAATCTGGCGAGCCTCTGTATTCTGAACTTCATCATAAAAGATCAAGGTCGTGTTACCTTCACCATCGGTAATGGTATCAAGACGCCCATTAGCAGGATCATAAGTATTCACTGCCACAGGATTCCCATCAGGATCGAGGATCTGATAGAGGAAGTGATCGGGCGCATCACCAAAGATGGGATCGCCAACAATGGGAAAGTAGTTGAAGTCCACATATCTTCCGGCAGCATCAGTTTGTCTGACAAGATCTCCACGAGAATCATAGTCATACTGAATTGAGGCTGTGCCAGGAGTTGCGGCATCTGGATCTGAATAATCAGGATAGTCTATGCGCGTGATACGTCCGGCGCTGTCGCGAACAAATTGGATACTCAATCCTGAGCTATGGAAGATTCCATTCTCAGTGAAGGTGAGCAGATTATCATTCCTATCCTTAACGGACTGCAGCTTGCCATCGCCTGATGAGCCACCGTCGTTATAGGTAAAGACGCGTCCGTCTTTGGTAATGAGGCGATAAGTGTCCGGGTTGTAGGCAAAGACGCCGCCGAATAGGTAAGGGCGAACTTCTCCATTTGGAGCCACGCTTAAAGAGATGTTATCGACTTCCAATCTATCGTAGACTCCTGGGTCGGGGATAAAGCGAGGTTTGTTACCTATGCCGCTGTTGATAATCAAGGAGTTACATCAACTAAACCAATATTTGTTACAAATAAAATCTGACTTTATAATTTAAAAATAGCTCATTTTTGTTTAGAGAAATAGCATGGAATTAACAGAATCTAGAAAATTATTGTTTGGAGCCATTGAAAAAGCTAATGGAAAGAATTGGCTAGAGACCTTTAATGGATTATGCGTTAAAAAAGGCTACATCAATAGAATTCAAAAAGTGCTGTTTTCATATCCACTATCAGCTCTGATAATAGAATTTGGAATCATTCTCACGCTTAGCTTGATTATAGGATTCTCATTGAAACTTATTGGTATTCAGCAAACGCCTTTAAGCGAAATGATATTAATATCTATAATCTTAACTCATTGGTTACTAGTTCTAACGATAATGATTTTAACTCCTAGGGGTTCGCTATCACCACGTAAACGATTTGATGACGCCACAACCTTCTATTCAGAATTCTGCATCTCTAAGAATCTGGACCCAGGTAAAAACATCAATCAACTTCACCAACATTATACGAAGCTAAATAACTTTACTAAGCCCATTCTTTGTTTTGTCGGAGTAGCCTTTTTAGTGCCTTCTTTGCTAAACAACATTTTTTTGGAATCCATAATAAATTTGGATATAGGTTATGCTTATACAATTAGTAAGATCAGCACTTGGGCTCTACTATTTTTAATACCTGCTTCTATACATTGGTATATCAGGGTCTTTTGCCCCTTATGCTGGTGCTTATGGATCAAGGAACGTATTGATAAAGAACAGGACTCTTAAAACCTTCAAGCTCTACCATATCATTGAGTGCTTTTGAGACAGACTTTTTACTTGCTGAAACAGTCTAACTATATAATTCAAGCTCTTTACGTAATTTTGCTATCAATCTCATTCTATCTACATTTTTTCCAAGACCAGATAGGCGACAGATTTCCTGTTCAAGCTGATGCTTTCTAGTAACTGTATTTTTATTTTTTGCTTCTATGTATTCGAGGTTTCTTCTACTACATTCGTCTCTTAGTTCTTTCCATGCTTTTTCGTTCGTTTTCTTAGGCACTTCAACTTTATAGCCAAGACAATAGCAGTCTTTTCCGCAAAACGTACATTGGGGGAATAATTTAGAATGTTTAGCCTGACGGGTAACGAACTTGCAGTCAAAACATACCCAGTTATAATTGCTAGCTGACATCGCGAATCTAATCTAGCAAATGAACTACCTTGAGCAACAATTGCTTTGTTAATCGTTTATAGATGATTCAAACCTAAATTATCTTTAACTTCAAAGTGATTCACTTAATTGTATGTAGGTGCTTGATCAAATTAAAGAGTTTCCAAAACTTGCTAAACATTTAAAGCACCCCCTTGTCCTAGGTGGATTTATTGCAATGCTCTTTTTTGCTCTCAGCAACCAATTTTTAGGATCGAATAAAATCCCAACCATTGACCAAAGTCATGGTTTCATTGTTTTACAGACAATATTAACATATGGGTTTTACCTCGCAGTCATCCCAATAATCCTAGGATTTCTATTAGCATTCTATAAGACTGCCAAAGAATCGAAACCAGACCTTGAATCAGCTAAATCTATTGCAGAAGAATTATACGAAAAAAGAATCAAAAGGGATGATCGCCATTTGGAGTTCTACCAAGAACAGCTACGTTCTCGTGATGAGCAAATCGAGGCTTTGACTAATACCATTAACAATCTATCAAAAGTTTCAAGTGGACCTACTCTTGAACAAGCATTTCTGGAATTAAAAGAAGGAGATACTTTAAAAGCTGAAGAAATTTATACCAAAATAGCTGCTAAGCGAGAGCAAGACGGATCAATTGCTAATAATGAAGCTGCTGAGGCATATAGAAGTATTGGAGATTTAGCTTACCTACACGATACAGATAAAGCTCTTCTATCTTACAAGAAGGCTACGGATCTTAACCCGAAGGACATATATGCTTGGAACCAACTCGGCATGATAGCAATTAGAATTGGTGACTTACATGAAGCAGAAGAAGCCTTTACTAGATATCTTAGTCTAATTAGCCCAAATAAAGACAAGCTCCAAGTCCTCCGTATATATACTAATCTTGGAAATGTTTATAAAGTAAAAGGTAATTATAAGAGAGCCGAAGAACTATTTAACAAAGCTTTGGACTTAAGCAAAAAATTAGACGATAAAAATAAAATCGCCGATTCATATTGCAATTTAGGTGTAGTCTACCATCACCAAAAAAAACATATCAAATCAGAGCAAACATATCAAAAGGCCATAGCAATTCATAGCGAACTAGATGATAAGAAAGGGCTAGCAACAATATTTGCCAATCTAGCAGTCACATATCAACATCAAGGCAATATATCAAAAGCCTTAGAGTATTACAGTAAATCCTTAGAAATCAATAAGCTGCTTGATTGCAAGGAAGAGATGGCCAGTGATTATTGCAATTTAGGAACTATTTATCAACTTACCTTCGATTTTAAAACAGCCGAAAAAATGTATACTAAAGCATTAGATATTCATACCTCCCTTAAACACAAAGAAGGATTGGCACACAGTTATTTTAACCTTGGAACAATATTCCAACATCAACAAGATTTTCAAAAAGCTGAAGATATGCTTAATAAAGCATTAAAAGCCAACCTTGAACTATGTCATAAGGAAAGAAGCGAACGTTGCTATTTTGCTTTAGGAATCGTCTATACAAGCCAAAAGAATTTAGTAAAGGCTGAAGAAATGTATGCAAATTCTTTGGCTCTCAACAAGGAACTAAAACAAGATGACAGAATTTCGTATTCAACTGGAAGTTTAGGAACACTATACATGCTACAGGGTAAATTCGCAAAGGCTGAAGAAAGATTTAAGCAAGCTTTAGCAATAGAGCAAAAACTTGGGCGTATCGAAGGAATTGCGATATCTAGAAATTGTTTAGGAAATGTATATAAGAAACTCAACAACATTGAAGGAGCTATTGAGCAGTATAAGGAATGTGTAAAGTTATTTAAAGACATCGCACCTGATAAATCAAAAGCTCTGGAAGCTTCGATTGCTAAACTAGAAAACCAAATAACTACTTCCTCGGATGAAACCTCGAATGAGCATCCTTCAAATCAGTAATGGTTAATCGTAAATACTGCTCTGTCGTCACCAACGACCTATGTCCTAGCATCTCTTGAACGTGCCTGAGGTTTGCGTTGTTCTGCACCATATGAGTCGCGCAAGTATGTCTCCAAACGTGAGCCGTGAGTTTCTGCTTCAATCTAGCTAGACGCCCATACTTTTCTAGCATGGTATCCAGGGTTGTTCCTCCAATTGGCCCATTCCTACGATTGGATACGAATAGCACATCGCAAGCTTTGCCTTTGAGGATTTCAGGGCGTATGCCACTGATATAGTTGGCTAGGTATTCACAGGCAGTCTTAGACAATGGAACAACTCTGTCTTTTGCTCCTTTGCCATGATTGATCCTGAGTAGTTCATCATCAAGATTCACATCAGTCAGCTTGAGAGCCAATAATTCGGCCCGTCTAATTCCTGTGCAGTAGAAGACCTCAAGGATTGTTCTATCACGATAACCAAGAGATGTTTCTATATCAGGAGCCTCTATGACTCTCTCAGCTTCTTTTATAGTCAATATGCTCTTAGGCAGTCTATCTGGTTTCTTGGGATATTGAATGTTCTCTGATGGATCAGTTTTCAGACGCCCATCGCTGTGTAATAATTTGTATAGGTTTCTTACAGCTATCAATATCTGCGTCTGGTTGGTTACGCTTCGCTGCCTGCCACGTTCAGACTTCTCGTAGTAGAGATCCTGTTGAAAGAACTGAAGGTGATCAGCCGTCACTTTCAACACATCAGCTATACTATTGCGTTCCAAGAACTTGCCAAACCTCTTTAAGTAGTTGTTCTGTGCCTTAATGGACTGAGGCGAGAAGTTGAGCACTTCACAATGACTAGCATAAATTCCGATTGCCTCATCGATATTCATTTTCTGGGATGAGTTTTGCTTAGCGTTTGTTTTAGATCATTAATAGACAAGTGTGTATAGACTTGCGTGCTTGTAATGGACTTATGCCCAAGTTGCTTTTGAACATGATGAACAGACGCCCCTGAATTGAGCATATGGGTAGCACAAGCATGTCTGAAAGCATGAGGAGAGACGGTCTTACTCAAAGCCTGCTTAGCAATGTCCCTGATACATCTAGCTAAAGCATCCGTTGTAAGAGGCAAATGATCAAATCTACTGGAGAGCCAGAGAGCATATTGTGTTGGCTGCTTACTACACCAATTCTTTCGAGTCATATTGATGTATCGACTCAAGTATTTAACGGCAACTTCTCCAATCGGAGTAATTCTGTCCTTGGCTCCTTTTCCTTGAACGACAATCAATAGTCCTTGATCTAAATCAACATGATCAATTTTAAGGTTAGCCAGTTCTTTTAGTCGAAGGCCGGATGAGTAGATAACTTCTAGCAGTGCTCTATCTCGAATACCTTTAGCCGATGAGAGGTCCGGACATTGAAGAATTTGTTCTACCTCTGATATAGTCAACACATTCTTGGGTAATGACTCTACAGCTTTAGGCGTCTGAAATGCAGAAGCCAGGTCAGTAGAAATAATTCCTTTCTCATATAAAAAGGATAACAAGCCCTTCACATAATAGATTTGATTCTTCTGTGTAGCTCGTGAATAACCGCAAAGAGTCATATAATGCTGATACTTCTTGATGGTCGCTTGATTTATCTGCTTCCAGCTATTAATGCTCTGCTCAGATAGATATTTTACAAAGTATCCAAGGCAATAGGTCATGTTGCTTAAAGTTGATTGAGGCGTATTCAAAACTCTTCTGTGCTCCACAAACCTATATATGCCTTCGCTCAGGCCCTCGAAGCGGTAGCTGTTCTCTTTTTTTTAGTTGAGGGGCAACGACTTACGCTGTTTTTAACTTCGGGATTCTGAGCCAACGAAGTACCCTCGAAGTAACCTATCTTCAACGAAGCTGCTGCCTTTTTGATCTCCTCTATTGGTCTTAGCCAAGGGACTGAATGAGAGACCGTTTTACCAATGAGCTTATAGCTGTAGAGTTGGCCTTGTTTGCCGTGAAGTCTAATCAGATACTCTAAATCTGTTAGCTGTTTGATATGCGTTCTGAGCTGATATTCTGACCAGCCAAGTTCCTCACGTAGCTCTCTACGAGTAAATCTGATGTTATCTTGAGTGGTTTCTTTCTCCTTAGCCTGATTAGCTACATAGTCCGTTATGTATTGCAGCAGCACTTTACTAGGACCAGACAATTCATCAACTTGGAAGATCCGAGCAGCAAGGCGATTAGCTAGTTCAATATCAGCTAGAGTTGTTTCGATATACTCACCGATCTCGGGATGACTTTTCTTTTGTCTTTGGAACTGATGAAGAAAGGTAATGGCCAGGTTAAGGTTGAGGTATTTGGGGTTATCACGGCGAAGCGATAGCTTGTCTTGTGGAATCTCTAACAATGGCTCATATGGATTGACTACCTTTATGGGTTGGAGAAGTCTCTGGAATGCGTGTTGTCGATCAATCACAACCTTTTTCTTCTGTTTGAATAGATAGCCATCGAGGGTATGACTGTTGCGCTGAGCCTCTAGTATGGCCTTGGTTTGTTCGGCAGATTCATCAATGTTCAGAATAATAAACCTGCTTCTCGTCTCTGCATCACTTTCCGGTTTGGTAGTGGTTTGAAAGACTGCTGTTTGGGCCTCTACGATGTTGGTCTGAGTTTCTAGATTGCCATTGAGTGGGTTTTTGACAGTCGTTTCAATGGCCAGACGTTTAGCAGAGATAAGATTACGAAGGGCATATGATGCGTTCATAGCCCCAGCTTCCTCTTCCAATGCTAGAACCTTGCCTTTAAGCGTATCTTTACCTTTGTAAAACAGGGCTTTTTCGCTAAGAGTCGTTAGGCTGATCAAATCCTCGTCAGGACAGAGAGATAGAATGGTGTTTTGTAAATGACTCTTGCCCGCTCCACTGCCTGATAAAACAAGCAACGCTAAGGGATCGTCCATTTTACGGGATGTCATAGCCAGATAAGCCACCAGCTTGTTTTCCTCTTCTCCTACAAAGCCAAGCTTAGCAATGTCAGCAAGTATCTTATCTAGCAGATTAGGAGACCTAGCAAATGAAGCTGCGGCCTTTGCTTCTGCTTTAGATAGAACGGGCGTCTCTGGCAGTTGATCGGATAACTGCTGATTTACATAGCTCTCGACTATTTCCATGAGATTGATGACATCTGACTCGATGACCTCGGCAGATTCCGAAAAAAGACGGGCTGTTTCACCAATAAAGGTTTTACGGGATCGGGATAGATAGAAATCGATCGTATCGATATGAAGGCGTTTAGTCTCATCATTGACGGCTTTAACCGTGGATCTCAAACGCCCAGGACTTGGCTTTTCAATGGCTCTTAGCTGATAGGTTCTTTTTGCAAATGAAACATTAATGCCATCCCCTAGCTGTTCCACTGCTGGTTTCATTTACTAACCTGCTCCAGCCTACGCAGCAATTTCTGAAGCTTTTCAGTTTGTTTACTGTGCTGATTCTCGTGCTCTATGAGCCAGTCAACCAACTTATCAGAAATCTCATTGACCTTATCTTGTGGGCTTTTGGGCTTCTTCTTCATAGCTTGTCCCGTTGCTTGGTTAAGTCTAAGACGATCTGCTTGAGCCTTTGGGCTTGTTGTTCTTCTATCTGCGCGTATTCCATCAGCCGGATGAGAAGCAACGTAAGTTGTTTTTTGGCAATGTCTTTAGGCATATGATAATCTCCAAGTGTTCGTAAACCGTCCGTTTTACTAACAGGCAATTTGTTTAAGTCGTTGAATATTGGTTCTTTAGGGTTCTAAGGTTGGTTGAAATGAGTTTGTGAATAGTGGCAATTGATAGATCCACGCGACGGGAGATCTCACGAATACTCAAACCATCACGGCGTAGACGTTTAACTCTTTGGATTTGCTTAAACTGCTGTTGATCCTCAACAAGACATCCAATTTCATCAATACGAAATCCATAAGGTATTCTGCCACTCCACTGGCCTTGTTGCCTCTTGTGGCTCAAAGCGTCTCTTGTGCGTTCACGAATTGTCTCGCGCTCCCAGGTGGCCATTGCCCCTAACATGGTCAGAAAGAACCTGCCATTGGCTGAAGTTGTATCGAGGGTCTCTGTTATTGAGTGAAGACTTATATTATGAGGAATGAATTTCTCATAGACCAAGCTAAGCAGATCCTTCGTAGAACGAGTCAATCTATCGAGCTTGTATACGATCAAGTGGTTAGCTTCCCCAGTCTGCAACATACATAGAGCTTTTTGGAGCCCCTTACGATTTAAGTCTTTAGCCGAGAGTCCAGCATCTGAAACTATTTCAATAAGCTCTAAATCTTTAATTAGAGCATACGCTTTGATCTTTTCTTGCTGAGCGAGAAGGGAGACACCTTCACGGGCTTGTTCATCAGTGGATACACGACAATAGCCAATCGATTTTTGTTTATTCATAACATTCTAACCTATTTATCAACAATGCATTACAACAATCTTACTATCGTAGTTACTACGACAATATTTTTACTCGTAGCTACTACGATGGTCAAGTAACATTTAATTATAGTAAGGACAGGAGCTGGCTTATTTTATCTAACTCTTTGACTGAATAATACTTATGGACGGAAAAAAATTGCCTACACGTTTGAGAGCTGCCAGAGAAAAGGCTGCCCTAAGCCAGAGTCAATTTGCTAAGAAATATGATTTGAGCATACATACGCTTCAATCATGGGAACAGGGTAAATACGTCCCAAGAGGTTTGGCAGCAAAAGAACTAGACCGTATCCTCAGCCGGATACTCAAAGATTAGGATTATAGTTATCCTATCCCTTTCAAAATATCAGACCACTCAGCCTTAAGCTTCTTTTTGATCTCTACGATCAGCGGGAAGGATGGGCAAACCTCTCCACCCTCAATCTTCTGGAAATGTCTATCGTGGATGTCAGTAAGCTCTGCCACCTTCTCTTGGGTCAATTTGGCTTCACTCCGAGCACGCGCGATATTACGCCCTAGCTTTTTAGCTAATTTCTTACGATCTGCATCCTTTCGCATGCATCAAGCATGACTGATACTCAAAAACACGTTACGCCAATAATGGGCGTGTTATTGTCTTGCCAGATGCGATCTCAGGGTTTTATCTTAGAAATCATGAAAAGCGTGCTATCCGGTATCCTTACAACGCTTAGCGTTATATCTGCACTTATTTTTAGTGATATTGTGGTCATCCTTATTGGGGCTGCGATTTGGGCATCTCCAGCCCCTTGGTGGGCAGCTATTCTAATGATGATAATTCTATACCCCCTATGGAAACTCGCGGGTTTCTTTGCCCCCATGTTCTTCGCATTCTTGGCTAAAGGCTTATCGGAAGAGAAAAAGTCCTGATTTCAATGACCGTTGTATGGCAAAAATGACTAGCCATCATTAAAATTCAAAATAGCCTGACCGCACACAAATCCTATGGATTTTTCAACAAGTTGAAGTGATTGAAATTTACTTCCTTGGCCAACTACTTTTGCTAGTTTCCTATATAGGGTACTTCCGACCTTTCAAGAGCGCAACAAAGCATAATTTTAAAATAGCCTAAACGAGAAGCTTCAACACTCCATTTCTTGCAGAGGTTTTTCAGAAAAGTAGCCCTTATTACCCGTGTAACTTAGTTTAGCATATGCAAAACTAAAGACGGATTACTCGGCTTTTACTCTCTACCGGCGGCAGAGTTTTTCTTCTCTTTACAGTAGGTCCAAGCAAATAACCCTTTGGTTTTCGTCCTTCAGCCTTTAGCGCATCATTAACTTTGTGCTCAAGCTCCTCCTCAGTCCATTGCTCATCCAGTCGCTGGTTATATTCATCCATCACCTCCCTCGCATCATGCTCGTCTAGGTCAAAGCCCTGTATGACGGTGCAGGCTACGCGATAAGTCGTATTATGCCCACCTTTACCGGAAACGGCTTCAGGCATCTTGCGCATGTATGCTTTCGCTCTATCTAGCTTGTCCATTTTCTATTTTTCTTCTTTCTTGTTACCCCAGGACCCCACAACCCCCACAAGTATAAACCTAATAAGAGATTATATTTTTTATATTTTAATTAGATTCTCCATTATATGTAGTTATGTGGGTTATGGGGTTGTGGGGGTTATGGGGTTAAAAATATCCAAGTAGGTTGAATTCGATTCTGTAAAAGCATATAGCTTCACTTGCGTTGACCCCTTGCCCTCGGGCCTTTGCTTGGACCCCAAGAACCTGGATACGCTAAAATCGTCAATCTGCGGCCTATCTGTGCTCTCGAAAACCTGACTCATGATCATGCCAACCCGGCGCGCGGCATCTTCATCGCTGGCATTTTCCCTGAGCCCTGGGATCTCTGTATTGGCAACATTTGCGACTCCTACAATATCGCTAGCTTGAACCTGAATACCAAGTCGACCCGTCTTCTTAAGAGCTATAGCTACTTCTCTTAAAAATCTGTCGTTGCTGTTTACCGAATCTTGCTGAATTTTCTGATGCCCCTCTGTAATGGAAGGCAGATCAAAAAGATTCATCACAATCCAATCTAAGCTCTGCACCCACTCCCTAAAATCATGCTGAGTGTTCTTAGTTCTCGGTGTTCCTTGTTTGATGTATTCGATGATGATCGAGAACACACAGCCAAGAAAGTAGCCGCAATTTGCTCTAACATGATCTACAAGATCACCTTCAGGGTATTTTTTGTAAGCATATCCACACCTCTTTTTGATCCGAACGATGTTAGATCGATTGGCCATGTCTTTAGTCAAATGAGCACTGTTTGAAGTCAGCATTAAATTGTAACGACGTGGATCAACATCTATCTCAGCTTTATAAGGAGTTCTACAACCAAAGCTTCCTGAAGCTGTCATAAAGGCTTCAAGCATGGGTGAATCCACTCTTCCCCGGATATTATCTAATTGTATAAACGGGCTACCTTTAACTAGGGCGTTGGCTAATGACTCATCCAAACTACCTGGACTATTGCCCTTCTTCTGAGTCACCACACGAGGGTTATCGTTATAAACGGCACACACAATTTTCTGTTGATAGCCCTTACCTGCTTGTGAATGATCTGCCTCAATAATTTGAAGCGGAATAGAGCCTTTTATAAGACCGCTCATCTTCAATGCAGGAGTTAATAAACATGCAATCGCTCGTGACTTATCCGCCTCACTTTGAAAATCAAACTCAGCAAAAAGACTCTCTATTGCCTCTTTAGCCTCTGAGAAAAGAACTTCAGGGACTTCAACCTCCTTAGTAATAAAAACGCCCCCACACTCAGGATGGTAGCCAAGTTCTAGAATTTTAACCTCCTCTTGGTTGTATGTTAGAATAGGACAATTAACCACGGAACTTATGTTAGGAAGAATTTCCCGAGCTTCCTGAGACTTCATTAAAGCCTTTGCAGTCGTATCAGGACAAACCGCTTGGACCTTCTTGTCTTTCTTCTGCTTAACGACTCTGACGTAGCTTTCTATACGTGAACGGAACGCATGAGGATCTATTGTAGCTAAGTTATATCCCTCTTCGGTTTCCAAAATTTCGCATAAGCCCCCGCCACGGTAAAAGATGCGTTTTCCTTTCGCTATCTCGGTATAGAGCTTTTCGGCGCAATCTGATATGGAGAGGTTTTCACCTGGAAGCTCTATTTCAGGAACATATTCAACTGGCTTTTCTGTTTCTAGCTCTGCATTAGCATCCTTGTTCTTTTGATCCTTAATATCAAAACCTTTAAGATTGCCAGAATCGAACTCAATAGGTGGATTCCCGCAGGTTATTTTATAATCCATTCCCTCTGGATGTTTGCCGAATACAATGGCTTGTTTTCCTGTAGATAAGAAATCACCAACATCCTTACCCTGGTGCCTTAGTTTTCGATTCTTAGGAAGCTCTCCAGTCTCATAGTAGAAAAACTTCACACCTTTACTTCCTACTACTTGAGTTGTTGCTTTGAACTCTGGATTATCCTTTAAAAAATTTTCAAGATAGCTGTCGTCATCAATATCAACACAGCAGAGGCCATTACTCTTAGCTCCAGTAGCCAAACCAATATTTCCGCTTTCAAGCTCTTTCAAGTATACGGGGTCATCCATTACATCGAGCATGAGATGTCTCCATTTCCTGGGACTTCCCTTAACCCCTAAAGGCCAATGAAGTAAAAGCACATCCGAACCGAAAATTTCCTGAAGCTTTTGAACTCTAGACCGTTTACTTGTTATTTCGACCGGCTTGTCACTGAGGTTTTTTGAATCCTCCTCAACTGGCTTTAATAGGTCAAAGAAGCCTTCAGGTATTTCTGCAATATCCTGATCATTTACTATCTTACAGTATGCCTCTGCTTTCCCATCATGGTCTAAGTCAATTCGTCCCCCAGGCGCCAAGACATAATCATTTCCGGCTACAAGATAGCAGCTATCCGTTAATCTCTTTGATACCACTTTACTTGAACATCTAAAGTAGTAATTCTTTTCAACATCAGGAATTTCGGTTGTAAAAGTTTCTGGAAATTCGCCATATAGTTCTTGAACGAGTTCTATATCATTATCTTTCTTCCTTAAATCATGCTTAATAACAACATGCGAGCTTTGCCCTGGCATAACTCCGTAATTGGATAGATTAGCTTTGGCATGGTCATGGATATAGTTTGTATCACACTTCGCCAACCACTGCTTCAAATCAATATTACCTTCGGGCTTCATACTTAGGGGCTCAAGTGGTCTTGCTTTAAGCCCCATTTCATAGATCAGCTCGATACCTTGTTTGCGGTTTATTTCAATCATAGCTATTAATTCCTTCCTTGTTGAGGAGGAATGTAGATATGACCTCCAATCCCAGCCTTCTTAAGCGCTCTTGTTAATTCCTTGTCAGCTAATCTAGCGGCTTCTAAGGCTTCATTTAATTCTGCATCTTTCACACTAGCCATAGCTTCAGTTACTAGTGATTTAGCCATTAGGAGTGTTCCAAGTGATAACTTGGCTCTGACTATTTTTTCTTTATCCATGTGGTTTCCTTTCTTGAAGAACACAGCCACAAGTGATAGTCTTAGAATACCGATTTAATAAGACTAACCCTGACTGATGGCCTTCATTAGTTGGGGTTGTTTTTTATTTATTTACAGACCTCTAGGACTTTTCCTTTCGGTCGAGAGTTTTTTGACAATTGATTTAGATAGTTCCTTACACTATGAACACAAACGAGCCTGCGTCCGCCACGGGAACCTCTCCGCAAAAGGGCAGATTGGATCTTACCCTCGTGAATAAGTTTGAATGCCGTTGATCGCCGAATACCAAACCTTGCTTCTAAATGTAAGCGTCAATGGAAGCGCCATAGGAAAAAACTCGTAAAGTCATAGATAGCGTAGTCGTAGGAGGTATGACACTATTGACTTCAAGCGGCTTGTCTTGAACTGGTCGAAAGGGCTTGTCGTAGTTGGTTGTTTTGGT